>JAGRBZ010000385.1 GCA_020433805.1 Anaerolineae bacterium | reverse complement strand
CTTCATGATGGCCATCAATCAAGTATGTCATGAGCGGCAACTTGCCATCGACATCGTATTAGAGGCCGTTGAGGTCGCTCTGGCATCCGCCTACAAGCGGAATTTTGGGAGTAACCAATCGATTACGGCCCAGATTGATACAAAATCTGGTGAAGCTTTAATTTTTATTGAAAAAGTTGTTGTTGAACAGGTTGAGAACGAAAAAAGAGAGATTTCATTAAAAAATGCCAAAGCTATCAACCCGCGCAGCGACCTTGGAAGTTTAGTATCGATTGAAAGCACGCCCAAAAATTTTGGACGTATTGCGGCTCAAACGGCCAAGCAAGTTATTCTCCAGCGTATTCGAGAAGCGGAGCGTGATGCCCTTTACAGTGCCTATGCCGAGCGTGAAGGCGAAATTGTCAGTGGCACGGTTCATAAGGTCGACTCGCATCAAGTAACGCTGTCCTTGGGTAAAGCGGAGGCTATTCTGCCCCGTTCCGAACAAATTGCCTCGGAGACCTATAAAGAGGGGCAGCGATTACGCTCTTACGTAGCTTCGGTATCAAAAACCAGCCGTGGTCCGCAGATTGTCTTATCGCGAACCCATCGGGATATGCTTCGGCGGCTGCTGGAAGTAGAGGTGCCGGAAATTTACAACGGTACGGTCGAAATTAAGTCGATTGCTCGTGAGGCAGGACATCGCTCTAAAGTTGCTGTAGCCGCTTTGCAAGAGGGTGTCGACCCGGTCGGCTCTTGCGTGGGTATGCGCGGTACGCGTATTCAAAATATTGTCAACGAACTGAACGGCGAGAAAATTGACGTTGTTCAGTGGAATCCGGATCTGTCTTTCTTTATCGCCAATTCATTAAGCCCGGCCAAGGTCATGAATGTGATGCTTCACGACGAGCAGGGTAAAACGGCCGTTGTCGTTGTACCCGATAAACAGCTTTCGTTAGCCATCGGTAAAGAAGGTCAAAATGCCCGGTTAGCCGCGAAGTTGACGGGCTGGCGTATCGATATTAAAAGCGCCAGCGAAGCCGTTGAAGAAGCACTTCAGAAAGTTCGCAACAACGAAGCGATCCGTGGTCGAATGACAGAGAAAACGCATATCTTCAATCTGGCGGCCTCTATTTTGGAAGAGAAGGCACCTATTGAATTTAGCGATGGTGAGCTTAATCTCCTTAGTGAAGCGATAGAAGTTGTTAATTTCGCTGAAATGTCCATTGAGCGCGAGCGTAGAGCAGCTCTTGAAGAAGCGAGAAAAGCGGCTCGCTCGAGAGATATTCTGGCCGAAGCCGAAGCAATTTTGAGCGGTCGCTCGCCTTTAGCTCCTGCTGAAGAAGGCGAAGTTCAAACCGAAGACGTCGACCTTGCTGAAGTTGCTGAACTTCAACTGGAAGCAGAGAGCATAGCTGATGAAGCCGACGAAGAGGAAGATAGTGTAGAATTCGCTATGGCTCAAGATGTTGATGACATCTTAGCCGAGGCAGAAGCCATGTTGTCTGAAGCGGAGTTTGACAGTGACCTCGAAACAGAAACGGTTGTTACCGAGCTAGAAGAAGCAGAAGAAGTTGTAGTAGCGGCAGAAGAAGCTGTTACTGAAGCAACGGAAGTTGAACCTGAGCCGGAAGTTGCTGTTGAGGCCCAAGCAGAGGCTGTTGAAGCAGAACAATTAGAGGTTGAAGCAGTTCAAGAAGCCGAAGAGAAGAAAGAACCGGCAGGTGAACAATTCTCTTATGAGTGGTCTGGTGACTATGACGACGATGATGATGACAGCCGTGAGCGTGAGCTAGAGAAAAAGAAAGCACGCCAGAAAAAGCGTCGATTGGTTTACGATGAGCGCTTGGGTCAAGTTGTGGCTGAACGTCGAAGAAAACGCAGTCGGCGCACTGATGATTGGTACGATGAGTACGACGAATAAAATTTCGTTCTGTGGTATTTGGTTTGCGAGCAAAAATGGCTAAGAAAAAGCACATACCGCAACGAACGTGTATCGGATGTCGTACCGTAAAAAGCAAGCGCGATATGATTCGTATTGTAAGAACCCCTGCCCAAACACTGATTATCGATTCAACAGGTAAGGCCAATGGGCGGGGGGTATATGTGTGTACCGAAACCCAATGTTTAGAAAAGGGTTTGAAAAAGGAGCGTTTAGCTCAAGCCCTAAAAATAACGCCTTCTGACGAAGTAGTTGCTCAGTTGTTTCGTTCTGTGCACGATGAACTTTCAAAAGCATAAATATAGTCAGTTAAGGGTTGTTTTTGAGAAAATTTTAGGTGTTAAGCTATCGGATAGTCCCTAGCATTTTTGTGTAGATATTAGCCAGGTTTGGGATAAAACCGCTATAAATTTTACACTCTGTGTATTGTAAGTTTTATATGTTCTGCGGTTCATTCTTGTCGTCATGATATCAAAGGGACACTTTCAACTGTTGACGAAGGAATCTAAACAGTGAATAATCATATAAGAGACCAAAGGGGTAAAGCTCTATGAGAAGCTAAAAATACACATAGATGTTTTGGCCTCCTCTCATAAATAATCCTCTTTGACTCTATATACGTGTTCATCACCTGAAATTTTGTAACCGAATGTTCATTTCGGTTATCCTCAAATTAACTTACCCTTGATTATGAACTGCTACTTCTTTAGTGAAGTAGAGTAAATATAAAACTCCTATTACCTTAAAGCGTCAAGCGTATTCTTCGTGTTTACGTCTATTTAGCCTATCTTTAATGCGCTTGCTCGTGTAACATTATCAAACCATATAAGTGAGGTGGTCATATGGCAGTAAGTGCTGAAAAAGAAAAAGTGGCTGGTACAAACGGTAAGCCAAATTCGAAAACTATCGAGATCCCGCAGACCATTACTGTTCGAGATTTGGCTGAAAAAATGTCGATTAGCCCCATTGAAATCATCAAGGTTCTGATGAGCAACGGTATTATGGCGAATATCAATCAGCAGATTGATTTTGATACCGTGATGATAATCGGCGAAGATATGGGATATGAAGTCATCCCTCCTCAAGTAGAAGAAGAGGAAGAGGTTGAAGAAGAGCACGAACTTCCCTTACATCGCCGTTTAATTGCTGAAGAAGATCCTGCAAAGCTTCGACCGCGACCACCGGTTGTAACCGTGTTAGGCCACGTTGATCACGGTAAAACCACGTTGCTTGATGCCATCAGAAACACGCAAGTTGTCAAAGGCGAGTCAGGCGGCATTACCCAGCATATTGGGGCCTATCAGGTCTTTCTCGATGATCGGCCTATCACGTTCTTAGATACACCGGGGCACGCTGCATTTACCGCAATGCGCGCTCGTGGTACCCAAGTAACCGATTTGGCCGTTTTGGTGGTTGCCGCTGATGATGGCGTTATGCCTCAGACCCGTGAAGCCATCGAGCACGCTCGCGCCGCCCAAGTACCTATTCTTGTAGCGCTCAATAAAGTTGATAAAAATAACGCTAATGTCGACCGCGTTAAACAAGAACTTACGGAAGTAAACCTTTTGGTAGAAGAATGGGGTGGCGACACGGTATGTGTGCCGGTCTCAGCCTTACGCAATCAAGGTATCGATGAACTGCTCGAAAATATCTTGCTTATTACCGACGTACTCGAACTGAAGGCTAACCCCAATCGCCCGGCTCAAGGTGTTGTGATTGAAGGAGAGTTGGATAAGCGCCGTGGCGTTATCGCCACGTTGCTCGTTCAAAACGGTACACTGAAAGCGGGTAACTTTATTGTCGTCGGCTCTCAGTATGGCCGTATTCGAGCGATGTTTGACGACAAGGGTAAAAAGATTAAAGAAGCCGGACTTTCTGTGCCGGTCTCTATTATGGGGTTATCAGAAGTTCCTGAAGCCGGTGATTTTTTCGAAGTGGTCAACAATGAAAAAGAGGCGCGTTCGATTGTTCAAGAACGACTTGACACCCATGCAAGAAATATGCAGCAAACCATCCGTCGTCCCGTGTCGCTGGAAGAGTTCTTCCAACAGCGAGGTGAAACCGGCGATCAAACGTTGCGGCTCATTGTAAAGGCAGACGTACAAGGCTCATTAGAACCCATTGTCAATTCGCTTAAAGATTTAGCCGAAAACAACTTGAAAATAAAGATTTTGCTGGAAGGTACCGGCGATATATCGGAGTCTGATGTGAATTTGGCTGTGGCTTCGCAAGCGATTATCGTAGGCTTCCATGTAAGGGTTGACTCTGCGGCTGAACGTTTAGCAGAAGCTGAAGGGGTCGATATTCGGCAGTATGAAATTATTTACAAGCTTATCGAAGATGTCGAAAAAGCGCTCAAGGGCCTTCTTGAACCGGAATATGCCGATAAGCTTATTGGTCAGGCTGAAGTGCGTGCTGTCTTTAGAATTCCTAAGCGAGGCAATATCGCCGGCTCTTATGTTCTTGACGGACAAGTTACCCGTAATGCGTTTATTCGCGTGCGACGCGGCTCTGAGATTTTACATGAAGGCAAAGTATCCTCTTTAAAGCGCTTTACGGAAGATGTGCGTGAAGTCGCTACCGGCTTTGAATGTGGGATTGGCGTGGATGGCTTCAACGACTTTAAAGAAGGCGATATTCTTGAAGCTTACGTAAAAGAGAGAGTAAACTAAGTTTGTTATGGCAACGCGACGTCAACGGCAAATTGCCGAATTGCTGCACGAAGAACTTAGTCAAATTATCCAATATGAAAGTCGCGACCCGCGTTTGGGTTTTGTAACCGTAACAGGTGTTGATGTGAACCCGGATTTGCGTTTCGCCAGGGTATTCATTACTGTGCTGGGAGATGACGAAGAGGTGAAAAGCACCTTACAAGGGCTGGATAACGCCACACCTTTTTACCGTCGCCGGTTACGTGAAAACCTTTCGCTGCGCTATATTCCGGAGTTGCAGTTTCGATTTGATAAATCATTGGCTCATGGACAGCGTATCGACGAATTGTTGGATACCATTAAAACCGACTTAGACGAGTCGGACAATGGTTCTGAAACAGAGTTGAGCGATTAATTTTGGAAAGCCATCGTCCAACATCTGGCATTCTGATAATTGATAAACCCAAAGGCATCACCTCTCACGATGTTGTAGCCCGTGTACGGAAGGTGACCGGAGTGCGTAAAGTTGGCCACACAGGCACACTCGATCCGCTGGCAACCGGCGTTTTAGTGGTTTGTGTTGGTCAAGCAACGCGGTTGATTGAATATCTAACCACCGGTCTCAAAAGGTACCGGGCTACAATTCGTTTTGGGCTCACCACCGATACTCTGGATGCTGAAGGGCAAGTTCTCTCTCGAAATGACGTTTCCGATTTAACTCAACATACTTTACAACACCTATTGCCGACGTTTTTAGGCGAGATTGAACAGATCCCCCCTATTTTTTCCGCCATCAAACGCAATGGCCAGCCGCTTTACAAAGCGGCTCGGGCCGGCAAATCTGTCAAAATTGAACCCCGTTTAGTCACCATTTATGCTTTAGAGTGGATCGATTGGAGTTCGCCTGATTTAATATTGGATGTGAGCTGCTCTTCAGGAACGTATATCCGCGCTTTAGCCCGCGATCTGGGCGAGGCTGCCGGTCCTGGCGCATTTTTAGCAGATTTAACGCGAACCGCGAATCATCACTGGTTACTTGACGATGCTGTATCTTTGAATACACTTGAGCGTGCAATTGAAGCAGAGCCGCTCGGTTGGCAAACCTATCTGTTCCCGCCGGATCGCGCGGTTGATCACTTGCCCAAGTTAACACTTGATGACTTAGCCGCCACTCGGGTTAAGCATGGTAACACCATTCGTGTGGCTAACGAACAGATAGAATTTGATGACACCCAAGCTGATCCAAATTCCACGCTTATTCGTGCTTATTTGCCCGACAATCGTTTTTTAGCGATTATGGAACTGGTAGAGGCTGATGAAAACATTTGGCAACCTAAAAAGGTATTTCAAACGTGAGACCCTATGCAAGTAATCCGAGATCTAACAGAAGCCCAACTAACTGAAGCAACTGTATTAACCATTGGCACTTTTGACGGCGTTCATCGCGGTCATCAAGATTTAATCAATAACCTTAAAGCAGCAGCCTCTGAACGTCAAGCTCAAACTGCTGTTATAGCTTTTCATCCTCGTCCCAAAACCGTTTTTGCTCCTCATCTTTACGGCAATGATTATCTCACTACACCTGATGAACGCATTCGCTTGCTTGAAGCGTATGGTGTCGATAACTTAGTTCTGATGCCGTTTTCAAAAGAGTTATCGCAAATATCCGCTCTTGATTTTGTAAAGCTTGTTGTAGAAAGTTTATGCGTTGTGGAACTGTGTGTAGGGTATGATTTTGCTTTAGGCAAAAATCGGGAAGGGAACGTAGAGAAGTTAAAAGCGTTAGGTCAACAATTTAATTACGACGTCACAATCGTCGAACCTTTTTTGCTCGGCAGCCAGGTTGTGAGCAGTACCCAAGTACGACAAGAGTTGGTGAGCGGAAATGTACGGCGAGCGGCCTATCTGTTGGGACGTTATCCGTCTCTCACAACTGAAGTTGTTGAAGGCGCGAGGCGGGGTCGAACCATTGGTTTCCCGACCGCCAATTTAGCTGTTCCTCCCGAGCGATTAATACCCGCAAATGGTGTATATGCCACATTTATTCAGCACCAGGGGCAACCTCATCGTTATCCCAGCGTTACCAACGTTGGTGTTCGACCCAGCTTTGGAGGTGTCGAGCGAACCGTTGAAACCCACATTTTTGATTTCAATGAAAACATCTACGGTCAAACATTTACACTTGAGTTTGTCGAGCGGCTGCGTCCTGAACAAAAATTTGATGGTATCGATGCTTTAGTGGCACAAATTGCAAAAGATGCTGAGCAAGCCAGAGCTTTGCTGGCAAAAGAAGTTCTGTCGGCGGTCTAATTTGTTTTTCTACAACAAAAAAGCCCCCGATGATAGTTATCGGAGGCTTTTTTGTATTGATGTCGAAGTCTAGTTAAACAGGTTGAAGTTGTGCTTCAAGTGCAGAGATACGGGCTTCAAGTTCATCAAGTCGTTGGGTGCGTGGCTTAACGCCTTCCATACGGCGCTGAAAGCGTAGTTTTACGCCTGTATGCTCAAAGCGGCCGGTGGGTGTGGTCACCCATGTGCAATCTTTTACAATTGCGCTGGGTAATTTAAGTACGTTATCTTCATCTAGATCCCAAATCCAAATATCTTCGCCACCATCTTTAAATGTATGTTGTGCGTATCCGGCATAATTTGTTCTTTGCGCGTTTCCGCGTAGCACAGCCGGAGCACCACGCCAATGGGTTTCACTGGGGGTAAGACCCAGATCAGGCCCGCCACCCGGAAAACCAAAAATAACCCAAACACCTCTAATGGGTTCACCGTTTTCATCAATGACCTCAACTTGGTGATGTTGCTCAATATCAGATGGAGTGACATCGATGAGAACGTATTCGCCGAAATTTGAGGGATAGGGTTGTTCGAGTTTGAGTCCCCAAGGAGCCATGTTGCTGGGAATACCCTTTAGGGCGTCGAAACCGTAATTGAACTCTTCACTCATTAAAAACTCCTTTTAGTCAGATTGTTACTGATTTTTATTCTTGTTGAATTGGTATCTTTGCCGAAGCAATGGGAATGACAAACGTTTGGGAATATAAAATCTGATGCGATTAGTTTACAACAAGAATAGTATTGTGGTAAGGGGCAAAGGTACTTAATTTTAAGGTACTAAAGTCACTTTTTATGAAAGTACTTAAGTACCAAAATTAAGATGACTTTTGGGGAATAATAAAAATAGCTTTAAAAGCAAAAGCCCAGAGATTAGTGGGAACGGCTAATCTCTGGGCTAAGAAGGAAGGAAATGCGCAAAAGTTATTGCAACTTGTTGACCTAAGTATAACAATAACACTCTGTTTACACATCAGCCAACAAGCGACTCTTTATTAGCCTCGGTATGCGCAGCATTGCCTAGGCGATTTGGCTTAGCTCGGCAAAAAGCTAAAATTTGCTTACGTTATGCAACGTGTTATGATCTAAAAAATATGCTCACAGGTGACATCACCTTCGCCATTTAATCAGCATTAATACTGCCGATGCGAGCGATATTGGCGAAGATGTGGTCAATAAAAATAGGCTCTGGCAATTGCGGAAG
>JAGRBZ010000384.1 GCA_020433805.1 Anaerolineae bacterium | reverse complement strand
ACCCAAAAAGCAAGAAGTTTAATCCACGAAGGACACGAAGTTACACGAATAGAAGGCAAAAAATTTAGTGTTCCTTGGTGTGCCTTCGTGGATTATCTCACTTTGTTTGGTTCCGGCTCGTCCGGGTTATGATTTACGCAATGTGTTCTACGAACTGCGTAAGTCCTGATGTTCAAGAAAACCCTGGGTTTTAACGCTACCACGATTGTGTGCGGAGCTGCCCATATAAATAAACCCAATGGAAATTGCGAAAATTTTGCCACGCTAACCGGAAAGTTAATTGTCGAGCCAAACTATAAGAGGGATCGATGGAAATGTATTTTGATGAACAGGGGAATTCGCTTAAACCTATATCCTTAAACCAAATTGATGAGTCGTTGGCGGTGCTGCCGCTGCAATGGCACAAAGATGGCTATCAGCAATTTGCGGAGCTTATGACGGCGGGTGTTCATCCTGAAGCGAACGAGAGTGGTTTTCCTTGTTTGTTTGGGTTGGCTGCGTTTCAACAGAAATACCTCTACGTGTCATTTTACAACACGATGGACGATGACGATTCACTATCGAGTTTAAGCACCTGTTTTAACGATTTTGCTACGCTGTTGAATCGAGAACGCACGATGGAGCAGCGTAAATACGAAGGGCTAATGTGTATCTTCAAAAAACAAGAGGAAGATAATCCAGCCGCCACGTTTCGCGATAGTGCCTCGCTGTTTTGGTCATTTCTCCAGAAACTCAATCAAAAAGACCCGGCCCCCTGGCCCAAGAATGCCCATACCGATCCCAGTTCGCGCTTATTTCGCTACTGTTTTGCGGGTCGGCAGTGGTTTGTAATTTATTTTTCGCCGCTGCATCGCTATCGCGCCCGAAAATCCGATAACTTTATGGTGTTTTTCCAGCCGCCGGAAGTCTTTACCGTCCACATCGAAACAAACCCCAACTTTGAAAAGGTGCGAACCACCATCCGCAAACGGGTTGAAACCTATGCCGGACGCTCGGCGATGGTGCATCTGGCTCACTTTGCCGATAGCCGCCCCGAACTGATGCGGGCGCTGGGGCCGTATTGGGATGGAGCCTTAGCGAGTATGGCCGGCAAACAGGCCGATGACGAAACCCGTTAGTTCACCCCAGTGGGATAAATGAGCCCAAAACCGTCGCTGTACTATCGTTTGTCTCCTGACATCGATAGGGTTCCGCTTCGCGATAACGAAATGTTATTTCGCTCCGATACGGTGGCGGTTCGGCTCGGCGGCGAGTCGTCTCTTTTTTTTGTGGAGCAAATAGCCCCGTTGCTCGATGGGCACCGCAGTTTCGAGCAACTCACCGCTGCTTTGCCGACTGTCTCCCCGGAGACTTTGCAAAATTACCTCGACCAACTGGTGCAGCTCCATATTTTGCAGAGCCTGGATAAACCGCAAACAGATGTGTCCATCGCCGAACAAGCGTTGACTCCTTTTTTAACTATTCTCAATACATTAGGTTTACCGCCGTCGGCGGCGCTACAAAAGCTGCGCGATATGCACATCGCGGTTGTCGGGTTAGAGGGACACGGGGCGCACATTGCCTCAATTTTGGCCCAGTGTGGGGTAGGCCGCTTAACACTAATTGATCCTTTTCCCTGCCAGCCCGGTAATTTGGCCCTCATGCCCGGAGCAAATGCCGACACCATTGGCCTACCCCGGCAACAGATCGTCAAAGCCCTGCTCGACTCGCAGCCAAATACGCCTGAAATCATCACGGCTGAAGCCCAGGACGTGACGCTTGAAACGATAACTACGCTCGCTGCCGGGTGTGATTTTCTCGTCGGTTGCTTTGATCGAGGCTTTCTCTCCGCCAATCAGTGGCTCAACCAGGCCGCTGCGAAGCTGGGAATTCCGGCCATCTATGCCGAGGCGGCGGGCCATATCGGCTGGGTTGGTCCTCTGGTTATCCCGCAGCAAACAGCCTGCTACGACTGTTTTCGCCGCCGTCGGCTGGCTACTTCCAATAATCTGGATGAAGCAGCGGCCTATGAAACATATTTGAGTGAACATCAGCAGCCTGCTCTCCATAATCGAGGTGTGCTACCGGCGCTGATGCCCCATCTGGCGAGTAGCGTCGTACTGGACATGCTGAAACATCTCCTGTCACTGGGGCGGCCAACGTTGATTGGGCAGGTGATGGCGTTTAATGCGCTCACGTTGCAAACCAAACTCCATCCCGTTTTACAAAAGCCGGACTGTGCGATTTGTCATTCAAGCCCAATCTGGTCGCGTTACCACCCTTCTTTGGCCGAGTTAGAAGACGATGGAGCCTCTTCCGGCGATTTGCCGGCCGTGGCTGCCCAAGTGCTGGACGTAGAGACGGGGATTGTAAAAGCGCTCTCGCCAATCTCCACCCACGATAAATCGGAGCCGCTTTATCTTTTTCATGCCGAATTGGCAAACCATCGCTTTTTAGAGGAAACTGATCGACGCGTTCTGCACGGTCTTGGCAAAGGCTTAACCGCACAAGCTGCCCAAGCCAGCGCCTTGGGGGAAGCTATCGAGTCCTACGCCGGGCTGTGTTGGAGCTATGATGAGGTGATCTACGCTCAACGAAATGCGCTTGATGGTGCCTCGCTCGATCCTCGACAACTGGGGTTGTATCATCCGTCTCAATATGATGAGCAACTGCCCTACGTGCCTTATGATGATGAAAACCGCATGGGGTGGGTCAATGCGTACTCGCTGGTGAGGGGCAGCGAGGTTTATATCCCGGCCCTGGCTGTCTTTATGACCTACCACCCCCAGCAGCCGCACGAGTCGATTTGTCCGACAACGTCCAATGGTCTGGCTACGGCTCCGACGCTGGCCGAGGCCATTTTACGCGCTGCCTTAGAGGTAATCGAACGGGATGCGTTCATCATCACCTGGCTTAATCGACTCCCTGGTCGGCACATTGATATCAGTGACCACCCTGACCGAAAACTGGTTGATTTATGTGAATTCTATCAGCAGCAGCAGGTTACGCTCCATGTTATTCAGCTTCCAACCGATCAGCCTTGTTTCGTATTTATGGCTTTGGCTGTGCAGCGCGATGGTTCCGGCCCGGCCGGAGTCGTGGGCTTGGGAGCGGATATCGACCCGGCTCGGGCGGCGCGGCAGGCTGTTCTCGAAGCGGTTCAAACCCGAGCCGGTGTACAAGTGGCCATGCAAAAACCGGAGATGGAGCAGCATATCAGTCGGCTGGTGCGAGAGCCTCATCACGTCACTGCCATGGCCGATCACGCCCTGCGCTATGCCGCTCCTGATGCGCTGCCTGCCTTTGACTTTCTGTTACATCAGCCGGTTGTGTCTATGGATTGGAAAGCCCGCAAGTTAATCGGCAAAGGTGAAGCGATGGCGAGCTTGCAAGCATTGGTCACGTTCTACCGTTCTCAAGGACAGGATCTCATCACCTATAATGTCACGCCGCCGGATATGGCGAAATTGGGACTGCATACCGCGCGCGTGGTTCTGCCCGGCTTGCAACCGATTTATTTTGGCCGCCGCACGCGAAGGCTGGCTTGCCGACGTTTATATGAATTACCTCAACAGTTGGGCTTCGCCGAAGCGCCGACTACCCCGGATCATCTCAATGATGATCCGCACCCGTTTTCTTAGCAATGTGTCTTGAGGAAAAGCATGATTTGGGAAAAAGACAGCAAAGAGATGATCCAAATTCCCGCCGGCGATTTTCTTTACGGAACAGAACGGGAAAAAATCGATTTGCCCGAATACTGGATCGACAAGACGCCGGTTACCAATGCCGAGTATGCCCGCTTTGTATCGGCTACCCAATATGATCCGCCCCCACATTGGCAGGGAACGACTCCTCCGCTAGCGATAGCCGATCATCCGGTTGTCTACGTTTCTTGGTACGATGCTCGAGCCTATACGGTTTGGGCCGGTAAACAGCTTCCCACCGAGCAAGCGTGGGAAAAGGCGGCGCGTGGCTGCGATGGGCAAGACTATACGTGGGGTTCGGCTCCGCCGACTGTTGAATTATGTAATTTTGCCGGTAAAGTGGGCAGCACCACAGCCGTGGGGCGCTATTCCCCTCAGGGCGACAGCCCATACGGTTGTGTCGATATGGCTGGCAACGTGTGGGAATGGGTTGAGGACAGCTATGATGAAGCCAACAAAGTATTGCGCGGCGGCTCGTGGCTGTCGCATATCCGGCATCTGCCTGTTACGCGTCGGTTAGCGTTAAACCCCCTATCGTATGATTTCGTGTTCGGTTTTCGATGTATGGTCATGCCCGTTAATGATGAAGATCAGGGGCGATGAGGTATTCATTGGTAATGGATAGGACTTACGCAAAAGTCAGGTGACAGTCACTTGAATGCCCTAAATCGACCTATTTGGGCTAATCCAACGCTGATGTATGACCAATAAGTGACTGTCACCTTTAGCACTGCCTAAGCCCTGATGGATTGTCATGGTTGAGTCTCCAGGCTGGCATCATCCGTCACCGATTGGGTGGTTTGCACCCATCCTATCCACACTGTCCAAAGCAAGCCCGGAATTAAAATTAAAACAGCGGCCATCGTAATAACGCCCGAAAGACCAAGCCCACTATCCAATGCCCGGCCGGTGGCGGCTCCACCCATCGCGCCGAACATGCTGAACAAGGCATACTCCGTTGAAAAAATTCGACCACGAACATAATTGGGCGTTAACTGCATCAACAGTTGTTTGGGCAAAACCGTAACCAACCCCCCGCCAATGCCGCGCACGACAAACCCCAGCAAAACCATCCAAAAGCCGGCCAGTGGCGCAACCATCAATAACCCGAGACACGAAATACCATAGCCGGCCGTAATAGCCCATCGCAAGGGTCGATCTCGGTCGCCCGTTAATCGGCGGGCGAGAAATGGCCCTATGCCCGTGCCGATGCCGGTTGCTCCAAACATCAGGCCCAGGCTGAGGCCGCCATCGGTGCCAATGATAAAGACCTGTTGCGATATAGAAACCTGCATCGCCATAATACCGACCGAGATGATAAGCGCGTTGGCAGCATTGTGCAGCGCGATAAATAAGATGTCGATATGGTTTTTGAGGTATCGCAAGCCGTCGACATATTCTTGTAATGCAGCGCTAATCGAGTTGTCCTCTGCTTCTGTTTTTGATGTCGGGGTATAGGCTATCCAGCCCATTAAGATCGCGGCAGCGAAAAACGTCAGCGCATCGATGGTAAAAGCCCAATAAATTCCCAACGTGCTGGCTACCAGGCCACCCAATGCCGCGCCGATAGTCAGCATAACCGACCAACTGGCGTTGATCAATGTATTAGCTGTGCCGATTTCACGTGGCGAGACAATTTCAGGCAGCATCGCATCCTGGGTAGGCAGCAAAAAACCGCTTAGAATTTGTTGAATGGCGGTCAGCACATAGAGAATCCATATCTGGCTGGCATCCCGAACCCATAGAAAACCGAGAACCGTAAGGGCCTGAGCGATATTGGCCGCGATGATGACATACTTGCGGTTGTAGCGATCAATGACCACCCCTGAGACAGGACTTACCAAAAATGGCCCTAACATATACAACACCAGCAGGCCACCGAGCGCGGTTCCCGATTGGGTAAGGATGGCAATCAGCGAAGTCGCGGCAATCAGGTTAAACCAGTCTCCCAGGAGGCTAATAAGCTGGCTGAACCAAACCAAACGAAAATTGGCGTTACCGCGAACCAAATCGCTATAGCCGATGGGTGTCTCTTCGTGGGTCATAAGCATCCCCTAAAATAGCTGAGCACATCTTTGGAACGTTTAGGAAGTTAATAGGTATATGCGTTACGCAGTTCGTGTCATTTCGAAGCCGCAGGCGAGAAATCCCCTACAACGTTCGGTTTCAGACAACATTCCGGGGGATTTCGGCGACAATAGAAGTATGAGTTACGCAGTTGACACGAAATCAGGAGTTTCATAGCACAAATTGCACATTTGTGCCTCTCCGTAACCTCAAAATACGAACAATTTAGCAAATTGTTCTACGAACTGCGTAACTCATAAGAAGATCGAATTGACCTCTGTACGTCTTAACTGCGCAAGTTCTAAGTTACACAAAGATATACAAGGAGAAAAAAGAAGTATTCGAGAGTGGCATCAGGATGAAGCAATAGCATGGCGACGAGAATAACAGATTACTGCTTGAGTGTCAAAAGGAGGTGGCCGTTTTGAGTATTTAGTTTCATGCTTTGGTCGGTGCCGACAGTAACGGGAGCAATATTGTAAACCTACTGCCCTGGCCCGGCACGCCCGAACTGTCGACACTAATCGAGCCGCTATGCGCCTCAACCAGGGCGCGAACAATAGCCAGCCCCAAACCCGCGCCGCCGCGATCGCGGGTGCGGGCTTGATCGGCCCGGTAGAAGCGGTCGAAGACGTGGGGGAGATGTTCGGGCGAAATCCCTTCGCCGGTATCGGCCACGGTTAGGTTTAGAGAGTCTCCATCCAGTTTCGTTTGAAGGGTAATACTGCCGCCTTCGCTGGTGTGGCGCAAAGCATTGGCCAGTAGATTCTGCAAAATCTGCGTCAAGCGAGCCGCATCGACCGCTATAGAGGGCGTATCCGGGGCTATCTCGCGGTAAAGGGTGATGCCTTTGGCTTCGGCGCTGGGACGGAAGGTGTCGCTGACGGTGCTGACCAAATGGGCGATATCGGTTGTCTCTCGATTCAAGGGTAGTTGTTTGGCTTCGGCCTGGGCCAACTCGTGCAGATCATTGACCAGGCGGCTCAACAAGCGCGTCTGCTCATACAAACGCGCCATTTCCGATTGATCGAGCGGATACACTTCATCGAGAATGGCTCGTAGATTGCCCTGGACGACGGTTAAAGGGGTACGCAGTTCATGGGCGACATCGGCCAGCAGGTTGCGTCGAAGCTGCTCGCCTTCTTCCAAATCGGAAGCCATATCGTTAAAGGCCCGCGCCACGGCAATCATCTCATCGCTGCCTTTTTCCTCAACCCGCTGGCTCAAATCGCGAGCGCCAATCGACCGCGCGGCATTGACCAGGTTGTTGAGCGGTGCGGTGAGCGTTCGGCTCATCAGGATACCAAAAAGAATGCCGCCGATCGCGGCCAAGGCGGCAGTGGTAAATAAGGTTTTCCCCAACTCATACAGAAACGAGGGTCGATCATTGTCTTCAAAGCGAGAGTCCGGTACAAAACCTAGATAACCAACAATTTGTTCATCCGTCTGAATAGGAATAAGTTTTTCCTCATCTTCAGCTTGTACAGGTTGTCCCATTTGTTCCGTATCGTAGGCGTATAGGATATTTTTTTGGTCGTCCGTTAAAATGTAGATAAAATTTCTATTGTGGCGACTTCTTAAATTGCTCTCGGCCTGGGCACGCAGCAGAAGAATGTCGCTGCCGGACCAATCTTGCTGTTCCTGGTAAAGGCGCGATAAATCATCGGCCAAATCGGTGACCTCCGGAGGTGGCCCCAGATCATTTTCCTGGCGGCCTTGCTGTTCGGCAGCGGCCACCAAAAAACCGGCCATCGCAACCCCAAAGACTGCCAGAAAAACCATGCCGCTAAAGCCTAAACTAAGTCGTACCCAAAGTTTGTTCATCGTATGTCTCTATTAGTAACTGGAGATTAGAGATTGGAGACTAGAGACTGGAGATTGACCTTTAACCCTGAATCTCTAGTCTCCGATCTCTAGTCTCTAATCTCCCTTACGGCTCTACCAGCCGATAACCCACGCCATATACCGTTTGAATATAGGAGGGTTTGTCAGTATCAGGATCGATTTTACGGCGCAGGTTGCGCATGTGGCTGTCGAGCGTTCGTTCCGAGCCTTCGTACTCATAGCCCAGGGCTTGCTCGATCAGTTCGCTGCGGGTGTAAGCGTAGCCGGGATTTTCCAACAAAACCTTGAGTAGATTGAACTCGGTCGCCGTTAACTCAACCTCTTGGCCGTGTAGGGTGATCATGTGTCGGTTGATATCCATCGTCAGATCGCCAATTTTCAACACTCGCGATGATGATGCCGGTGGTCCACCCGTCGTCCGGCGCAGTACCGAACGCACGCGGGCCACCACTTCGCGCGGATTGAACGGTTTGGTAATGTAGTCGTCAGCGCCTAACTCCAGGCCAATAATCTTATCGGTGTCGTCGAT
>JAGRBZ010000383.1 GCA_020433805.1 Anaerolineae bacterium | reverse complement strand
TGAGAACGTTGTTTGCAAGCAGATGCCGCAGGGATTTCTCCGCCTTTGGCTACGAAATGACATAAGTAGGTGTCAAGTGCGTAACGCCTAAGCCTATTGAAGAGGCTGCGGGTTGCTGGTATTCAAGCTGGTCAGGCAGCGATCGTGAGTTAGGGTTAGACGTCCAGCGAGGCCAGGTTTTCTCGCACCCTAATCGTATTAGGGTGATCGGGGCCAAGTTGGGCTTCGAATATGTTCAGGGCCTGCCTATAACCTGATTGAGCCTCAACAAAAAGAGCCAAATCCTTGAAGACCATCGCCAGATTATCGATGCTGCGCCCTGTAAGCAAATGACTTTCGCCTAACTCTTTTTGCCTTATTTTGAGAGCTTGCTCTAAGCACGCTCGCGCTTCCTCTAAGTTGCCCTTAGCGTGTAAGACCTGGCCCAGGTAAGAAAAACTGTCGGCGATGAGAGGACTATCTGTCCGCAAGACTTTTTGTCGAATTTTCAGTGCCCTTTCCAAGTATCGTCGGGCTTCATTCAGGTCGCCCTTGGCTTGAAAAAGCAACCCCATGTAAGTTACGCAGGTCGCCGTTTGCTGGTGTTCTTTACCTTGTACATTTTCATGAATAGCTAAGGCTTGCTCCAAGTAGGATTGTGCTTTATCCAACTGACCCTGATCTTGTAATGCCGTACCTAAGTTGCGCAAACTGTACCCTACGTCGGGATGATCCTGCCCCAATATTTTGAGCCGAATGGCCAGAGCACGCTCGTGATGGGCTTGCGCCTGAACCGGCTCACCTAAGAGACGCAGCAAATAGCCGATGTTGTTAAGATTCATGGCTATATCCGGATGTTCCGGGCCAAATACTTTCTCGTTAATTTCCAATGCTTGCTTTAGGTAAGGTAATGCTCCAACCAGGTCATCGGAGTCGAGCAGGCAAGCGCCTACATTGTTTAGATACTCAGCCGTGAGCGGGTGATCTTCGCCTAATACCCGTTTGCTGACGCTTAAGGCTTGCTCAAGGTATTGTCTGGCGACAACCAGATCGCCTTGCAAGTGCCACCATCGCCCCATATCATTGAGGCTTATGGCTGTATCGCGATGCTCTTCGCCTAAAACCTTTTTCCTCAGTTCTAAAGCGCGTTCAAAGTAAGGGCCGGCTTTATCCAATTCACCTTGTGATCGAAGTAGATAGCCCAAACTGTTATAACTGTGGGCTGTATCCGGATCCTCTTCTCCTAATAGGCTTTGTCGAATTTGCAAGGCCCGTTCAAAGTAGGGACGCGCACCGGGGAAGTCGCCTGTTTGCCACAAATGCCAGCCTAACTCATTGCACAGCTTCGCCGCCCCCAGATCCTCGCGGTTTAAGGCGGCGTTGGTTACCGTGCGTAAGTGGGGTTGCCAGACTAACAGCGGTCCGGGGAGGCCGGCCTCGTTAATGTGTGTTGCTTCTTTGTCAATCGCCTTTTCTACACCCTCTTGAGCGGTTGCGACCTGCCCGCCTAAAACATCGCGAATGAAAGTAACAACCAGGCGATGCAGGCGCACGGCGTCGCCGGTTTCGATTCGAACAAGCCCCAATTCGAGCAGACGGTTGAGGGCATCTTCAGCCCGAAGGCGAGCCGTAAGATTATTTTCAGGCAGGGTCAGTGTCTGCATCAACAGCGCATGAGGGATCGGTTCACCGGGAGCCAGACAGGCCGCACGGGCCATCAATTGTAGTGCTCATTCATCAACCGAGTCTTCGTCATCCAGCTTGTCGTAGCTCAAGGCAATCGTTCGGTAGATGTTTTGAATGTGACCGGTGGGGGAAATACCTTTTTGCTTGAGCGAAGGATGCTCCAGAAGCGCCGGGTCGCGCAGTTGGCTCAGATAGTCAGCCGGACTGATGGCGCGTCGATAGCGGGCCATATAACTTCCGGCCAGGTGCAGGGCCAATGGAAGATAGCCCAGTTCTTTGGCAATAGCGGCCAAGATGTCCTTATCCGCATCCGGACAGTGTTTGCTTAGTAACTCCAAACTTTCGGCCCGGCTCAATACGTTGAGCGCCAGGAGCCGCACCCCCAGAACCGCTTCCCAATCGGTCCGCCGGCTGGTGACCAGGATGCGACAACCGCCCACGGAAGGTCGCCATTGGGCCAGCAGTTCGGGATCTTCACAGTTGTCAAAAATCAACAGGCGCGGAATAGGCTGCTGCCAGGCCGCAATCACCAGGCGTAACTGATCCTGTAGGGGCAACTCGCCAAAATCAGGCCGCAAGTCCATAGCCCCGGTGCCTCCGCAGGCGGCAACCTCAGCGGGAACGGCCTTCGCATTGGCGAAACTGAGCCAATAGACTCCCCCGGCAAAAAAGCGGCCATAGCGATGGACAAACTCGCTGGCCAACTGTGTTTTGCCAATACCTCCCAACCCGGTTGTTGCTGCCGTCTCAGTTTGGCCGATGGCGATATTTTCGCCGCCTTTCAGCGTGGTCGCCAACGTTGTTAAATCGTCCTGCCGCCCCACAAACAGTGGGTTTCGGCCGAGCGGCATAAGGGAGCTTGGCGGTAAGGGGCCGGGTTTGGGTACTACGTCTAGAGGAAGGTCGGCCAGAGTGTTCAGCGCCGCTTCGAGATTCACGGGCCGGGATGGCGGGTTCATAATTGCTTCTTCACGCTGACGAAGAATATCCACCAGCAACTCTAAAGCATTGGCTTGTTCCTCATAATAGGTGCGCCGGGCCAGACCAAGTTGCGCTGCCACATAATCCCAATTGCGTTTTTCGATAAAGCGTTCGGTGAGGATGACGTACGGTCGTTCCTGTTTTTCAGGAGGAATATCGGGGTTCGTTGGGGCGGGGAATGTATAAATTCCATCCCGTATTACTTCGCGCAAAGCACGGCCTCGATTTTCGAGCGTATCAGAATAGCCCGCCTCCTGCAGCCGCTTTTCAACGATATGCAATCCGGCTAAAGGATGTTTGCCTAATTTAGGCGAACTATCCCAAACGCGCATTGCTTTCCGCAGCAAATCGGCGTTAATTTTAGATGTGTCGTTTGTTCCCATGGGTTCATCATTCTACTATTTCCGCACTCCTACCGCATTTTTCGCACTGTTTTTCCCCTATACTATTAATCAACTGTCCGGGCCGGATACCAAAAAAAATGAGGCTACGGATAGCTCGCGAGCCGGTTGAGTCGCTCTCAGCCGAAGGATCCTTCATCTTACGGCCTTCTCAATTTATCTGGGAGGGTAAATATGAAGAATTTGCACAGATACTTATCAAACTTAGCAATGAACGTGGCTGTAGCCGTTACAAACGGTACGGTTGTGGGTGTTGATATAAGTGGGGTGCCAACCACACTGCGGACAGATAAGTGCGGTGGCAGTAGCGGCGGTGGTTGTTAAAGTAATAAGGCCTACACGTCTAGAGGTTTCATAACCTCTAGGTGTGACGGTATCGTTTTAGAAGCATCTGAAAATGATGCCGTTGGGCAGGCACATCTAACTGGTTAATCCGTGAATTTGCATCTGTAACCCAGGTAGCGGTTTGGTCAAGCTGTTCCGTTATTTGGCCGTACTTGATCAGGGCCAACAGCGCTCGAATTTCGCCGTAGGCATAATTAAGCGTCTGGAATTCGGTCAAGGCCGTTTCCAGATACGGTTTGGCTTTTTCCGCATGATCTTGATCAAGCAAAGCCTCGCCCAGGTTTACCCAGGTCGAGGCCAGATAGCGCGCATTCGCGAAGCGCCGATAAAGCGCTTCCGATTTGCGCGCATACTCTGCTGCCTGCACCGGGTCCCCATGAAGGCGACAGGCATAACTCATATTGAGATAGATTAACCCAAGTTCGGATTTCTCACCCGTAAGATCGGCCTGCTTCAACGCCTTTTCCGAATAGCGAAGCGCTTCTTCGGGGCGTTCTGCTTCTGCATAGAGGAGGCTGAGGTTTAAATAACCACGCATCAAGCCATGGTCATCGGCCACGGTTTGCCATAAGGCGCAGGCTTGTTGCAAGTGTTCTTGGGCCAGATCCCAGTTGCATTGGCGGGTGTAGAGCGTTCCCAAGTGGTTGTGTGTATGAGCCTGACCGTGGTGGTCATCAAGCTGCTCGAAAATTCGAAGAGCCGCGCAACATAATACCTCAGCTTGCCACCAACGATCGATATCAATGTAAAGATAGCCTAGATTCGTGTAGGCACGTGCCTTATTATAATGATCTTTAGCACGACGTGCCAAATTAATTGTGCGGCGATATTGGCCTATGGCAGCCCTGGTGTGGTCTTGCCGTGAGTATAAGCGGGCTAATAGCGCGGAAAATTCTACCTCGGTTAGAAGGTCGCCAACGTGGTGAGCGGCTCGCATGGCCCGCGTTAGAATACGTTGCCAGACAACCCAATGGCCGCTTCTCTCCATGTGGGTCGAGAAGTCCGAAATCAGCGCTGCTGTGTGAGGCCAGGCTTCATCAAGCTCTATGGCAAAATCAATGGCCGTGATAATCCGCTGGCGATTTTGATCCAGATCAGCAAGCGAAGTTTCTGGAGCCGTGATAAAATCGTGCCAATATTGAATATTGGTAAGAATGTAGGTGCGAAAAAGATTTGGAGCATCGAGGGTCACAGGTCCGACTGCCACCGGATCACCTCGGTTAAAAGAAAAGTTTCGGTTAAGCGGTGAATACGATAAACCATTTCTTCCAGTCCTCCGCTGGCCTCAACAAGATTGCGATACGTAAGTTGATGTAGAGCTTCGCCGAGCAATTCCATATCAAATTTGCTAATCATGGACAGTTGTGTCAAGTTGCCACCTTGCACCAGAGGCATCGCTAACAATACCTGCTGGCTAACCGGATCCAACGCATGCCACGCCTGCCAATATATATACGTATAAAGGGCGTCGATGGATTTACCCTGCGCCTGTCGAAGATTTTCCAGAATATGAGGCAGCGGCAAAATGCGCGTCTGCCCAACAACTAACTTCAAAGCCAACGGATTACCCCCCACAACCTCATAGATGCTTTCCAACTGAGCTGAGGAAGCTTGAGCCAGCTTAGGGATGTGACGCACTTCTGCTTCGTAACGTAATAAATCCAGAGAAGCGTTCTTACAGAGCTGCGTGATAGTAACACAGTGTATATCAGCCTGATGATGCAGACTGATCCGGCAGGTAAGCAAAATCCGGCTGGGATTCGTCAACCCGCGCAATACAGGCAGCAGTGCTTGATAGTCGGTCATGCTTTCCAAATTATCAATGACGATGAAGTACGGGGCGCTTTTAAGCAATATTTTCAGTGCGGTCAGCTTTTCCTCAGGGGATGTGGTTGGTGGCGGTTCGGGGTGAAGCTGCACTAAAAGTTGGTCAACCAGGCTATCAACATCAAGCGTGCCGTGGTCGATAGCCTGAACACCGACGGCCGGGTTGAAAAATGTTTGCTTAGCACTAACCCAGCCGACAGCCTTAAATTGGTTCGACAGAGCGAGTTCCCGAACGAGGGTGTTGGCCAGAGCCGTCTTGCCGATGCCGCCTAACCCTTCTAGAGAAAACAGCCAGGATGGCCCCGGTGTGGTTAACAGGTCTAACAACTTATTCAGTGTCGGTCTGATGCCAAATAGTTCAGTTTCAGAAGGCAAATGGAGGCGCTGCTCCAGCTCGGCATAGCCCTCGGTTTGGACTTGTTGCTCCCACTGAGCAAGCATCAGGGCCAGAGTGCTGATAGCCTGCTTTTGATATTTATAGACCGTGCCTTCGGCAATATTGAGCCGGTTCGCCACCGCCGTTACCGCCAGTTGATCCAGAAAGCGCAGGCGTATCAGTAAAGCCAGTTGGCTCTGATTCGCCTTCAGCCGATCGAGCAGTTGTAACAAGATGTCGTTGGTGGCTCGATGATTGTTCTCGCCGGTGCGTTGATTTTGTTGAAACAGGAAAAGATGGCCTAACGGGCTGGTTTGGGTGCTGCCATGATGCCACTGCCTTAGCGCCTCATGGATCTTATCTTCGAGTTGGGGGGATGACATTTGTGCCATAATATACAACTCGCGCTTGAAAGGTTAATTTTGTTGGTCTGTGGCTAGCCGGATTACTGGAAACGTGCTTTCAGCATACCATAGATAAATTACAAATACAACGGGTTTTAATAGTCAATAACGCCTAGTACTAAAGCCTTATTGTAGAGATTTTGACAAGGATTTGATAGGTTTAGCAAGACTCAGACAAAAATGGGGAGAGCCATAAAGACTCTTTTGCTGTAAAATACTATTACAACAACAAAAAGGATCACGACATGTCTAAATCTAAGCAATACACCTTCGTTCTGTGGGGAAATGGTTTTGAGGAATCGATGGCCGCTGTCTTTATATCCGAACTGCGGCAAGCCAATAGACGGGTTAAGCTGGTTGGCCTGACGCAAAGACCAACCAGAGGCGCTTACGGCCTATCGTTTACTCCGGATATATCGTTGGATCAGGCACTTTCGTTGGCTGCCAGCGCTGTTTGGGTGGTTATACCCTCTCGATCAGCTAGCTTCGGTCCGCTTCTAGCCGATCCCCGCCTGCCTGCCTTTTTTCAAGCCGCACACAAGGCCTGTTTCATTACCGCCCCTCTCACTGAGGCTGATCGCGCGCTCTTTCCACAGGGTTGCCAATGGATCGAGATTGAGCCAAGTGATGAGTGGCTGGTAAAGATTGTGCGCGAGATGGTGTCTTTAAATGAATAACAATACGGACAGCTATAGGTTGGAGCAGGTTCTCTCTTCAACCTATAGCTTATGATAGAGCAAAATCTCCTTTGGAAGTTGCTACCTTATTTCCCTATTAGTCCCCCAATTGGGTGAATACATACCTGGTTGTGTGACCGGGAAAAACGCTGTTGCTTTATCGGGTTTACATCCCCTCAGTTTTGACTACAATAACCATCGTACTTTCCCAAAAAACTGATTTAACGTGTACATCACACTACCAAAATAAATATTTCGTTAGTGTCATTTGTTTTTCGCCACAACATTTCATAGAACATAGTGCGTATTGCGTAGTACGTAAAAAGGTGCTCAATACGCATTACGCACTACGCAATAAACAAAAGCTCAAATTATGGCGAAAACTTAGAGACACTAACATATTTCCATTGGACAGTTTGTTAGAACTAGCCCCGCTAACCAGCCATCCAACAAACAACTAACTACCCGGCTAATCAACTGCCCAACCATCTACCTATCACCCACTATTACCTGAGGAGTAAACCGTATGGATATTATCGATCTGGCCCGATTGCAATTTGCTGTTACCACGCTTTATCACTACATCTTTGTCCCTCTGACGATTGGCCTGTCGCTGATCGTCGCTATCATGCAAACCCTCTATGTTCGAACCGGCGATGAGAACTACAAGAAGATGACCAAATTCTGGGGCAAGTTGTTTCTCATCAACTTTGCGATGGGTGTTGTCACCGGCATCGTGCAGGAGTTTCAGTTTGGCATGAGCTGGTCAGAATATTCGCGCTTTGTCGGCGACATTTTTGGCGCGCCGTTGGCTATCGAAGCCTTGATGGCCTTTTTCGTAGAAAGCACCTTTATTGGCTTGTGGATTTTTGGGTGGGACAGATTGCCCAAGAAGCTGCATCTCGGCTCGATCTGGATGGTTGCCGCCGGCTCAACGCTGTCAAGCCTATGGATTCTTATCGCCAATAGCTGGATGCAAAATCCGGTTGGCTATGAGCTGGTCAACGGCCGAGCACAGATGGTCGACTTCGGGGCGATCATCACCAACCCCAACGTCTTTTTGCAATTTCCTCACGTGATCTTTGCTGCTTTTACCACCGCCGGATTCTTCGTTGTGGCAATTAGCGGCTACCGGCTGCTGCGCCGAAACACCCCTGATGAGCAGCTTATGTTTTCGCGCTCGTTGCGCATCGGTTTGGTATTTGGCCTGGCGGCGGTGATGATCACGATGGTGGTCGGTCACCTATCCGGCCAGTTTATGCTTGAAAAGCAGCCGATGAAGCTGGCCGCAGCCGAAGGATTGTGGGAAACGGAGTCGCCCGCCGCGCTCTCCTTCTTTCAGATTGGTAATGAAGAGGACCGCAGCTCAGTTATTAATATTCGCATTCCTTCCCTCTTGAGCTTCTTAACATACGACTCATTTCACGGGATGGTGCCTGGTATCAATGATCTTAATGAAATGTATCAAGAACGGTATGCCAATACCTATGG
>JAGRBZ010000382.1 GCA_020433805.1 Anaerolineae bacterium | reverse complement strand
GAACGACCTCTTCCGTCACCCCCAACATTTCGGCGATTTCGGTAGTGCTGTTGCCATCGAGATAGCCTTCCAACACATCGCGCCGCGACGGCGTTAAGGTTGATAACCCCGCCTCCAGCGCATCGCGGGTCTCCCGTCGCTCGACAACCGCCTCCAGCGGGGGATGATGGCTCTCCAACACCTGCTCCACCGTCTCATCAAGCGGAACCAACCGCCGCGTGCGACGGCGCGCTTCGCGGATCTTGTTGCGGGCAATCCCTTTTACGTAAGCCGTAAACGGTATCCCCACCCGAGGCTGGTACCGACCGCGCTCGATTTCGACGAAAGCGGTCAACATCGCCTCTTGCAAGATGTCGACATCGTGTTCGGCGGTATCATTCTTGGCGCGAATGAAGCCCATCACCGCCATCTCGCCGACCTGCGTATACCACTCGCGCCAGGCCGAAGCCCGGTCTCGACCATCACGATTTACGTTCGGCAGGAGCCGTTTCACCAAGGTTTCGTCGGACTCTGGTCGAACGTTCATAACTTTCTCCTTTCTTCAATCGACAGAACGCTTTACGATTACAGTCCAACAAAGCATCGCATATTCAGTTGTTAAAAGTGCAGCGGGTCGATACAGCACAACCGAAGAGAACGTTGGGAAAGAACCCCGGTTTTTGCCGTAACCGTAAGCATGTTGCCCAATCTAGCTCTAAAATAAGCCATTGTGGGTCTCACATTGCAGAAAAACCGGGGTTCTAACGCTATCACGTGGTGCAGCACAACCCGCAGAGAACGTCTTGTTGCTCTCTAAGACTTCATGCAGTTCATCGCCAAAGTGTGACAGAAAGTCGATAAATTGATCAAATTGGGTTTGGTTGGGAAATTTTTGCGACTCGGTTATTATAACCAGCCACAAGGTGGAAGGCAATTTCGGTTAAAAATTTGCAACCGGGGCAGGTAATTGGTAATTGGTAATTGGTAATTCAATCTCAAATTACCAATTACCAATTACTGCCCCTCAATATAGGGAAACTTACTTAAATCTTTGTTCCATAACTTCACACGACTAACAGAAAGCTTTACGCCCGCTCGCCCAACGTCAACTGCGTTTGGAACACCTGCCCGTTGCGCAACACATCGAGCGTTACCGTCTCACCGGCCACGTGCTCTAAGAGCAAACTCACCAGCGGATGCCGATCATCCACCGACCGACCGTTGAGCGCCACAATCACATCGCCGCCCTGAAGTGAGGCCCGGTCGGCGGGGGTATTGTTCAAGACACTCTCAATTAACGCGCCTTCGGTAATATTGAGACCGCCCTCAGTCGCCAACTGCGGATTCAAAGCTTGATACTGAATCCCCAAAAACGGATGGCGCGCCTCGCCCGTTTCCATCAAATTCGCCACCACATTGCGGGCGGTATTGCTGGGGATAGCAAAGCCAAGCCCCTCGGCATCTCCCTGGCCGCGTGCTACCATCGTATTAATGCCGATGACCTGTCCGGCCAAATTCAAGAGTGGCCCGCCGCTGTTGCCCTGGTTGATGGCTGCGTCCGTTTGCAGCAGCCCTCCCATCCCGGCCAGTTGGCGATTATAGCCGCTCAAAACGCCGGACGTCACGCTGTTCTGATACTGTCCCAGCGCCGAACCAATAGCGATAACCGAGCCGCCCAGCGGCAGTTCGCTCGCGTCGCCCCAGGCCAAAACGCCCGGCACCGGCCCATCGACCTTCAACACGGCCAAATCAAACTCCGGTGCCAACCCCACAATCGTGGCCTCTGCCGTGCCGCCTTTAGCGTAGACAATCATAATAGTGCGCGATCCTTCAACCACGTGGTTGTTGGTCACCACATGCCCTTCTTGGCTGATAAAAAAGCCTGATCCGCTGCCGCCGCCAAAACCCGATTGGGTTAGAACAGTCACCACCGCCGGTAACGCGCTGCTAACGGTATCAACGCTGGCCGACTGTTCGGTCACCGACAGCGTTTGCTGCGTTGTGCCGGAGCCATCGACATTACTCACCGGCTCGACACTAATACCCGGCATCGCTGCCGGAGATTCATTAGCCGTCGAGCCGCCCCAATTCCGCGCCAACGTGAAACCAATGACGCCACCAATGGTTGAACTGGCAAACATAACACAAATAAGCACCAGGACAACCCCTAACCAGATATACGATCCCTTGCGTTGACTTTGCATAATATACCTCCTGATAATATTTTACATGGATTATGTCATTTTCTGAAATTGAGTTGCTGCCGCCAGATGAGAGAGACCTTTTTTGGACATTGATCAGGCGTTGCAGAGTTTGGTAGCTCTGCACTAAATCGTGGTAGCGTTAGAACCCAGGTTTTTCTTGAACATGAGACCCGTAAGGGCGTCTATAAGGACTAAATTGGGCAACATGCTTACAATTTAGGCAAAAACCTGGGTTCTTTACCTCTCTCCACGGTTTAATGTTGCGCTACCCAGAGTTTTGCAACCCTCTTTTTCCATACGAATCAACCGTTGCAAAGTTCTACAACCACCCTTTTCGATGCGAATCAACCGCCGCAGAGTTTTGCAACCACTTTTTTGTATGTCGATCAGGTCTTGCAGAGTTTGGAATCTACTTTTTTGTACGTCGATCAAGCCTTGCAGAGTTTGGAATCTACTTTTTATGGTCGCTTTGTTAGGAAAACATCGCTCGAATACAGCTTTTTGACCAAATGTGAACCTACACGCATACTGTTTGCCGAAGGAGAACACGATGAACACCCAATACGAATTTACGGCCTATCAGGTAACAATCCTTGTCAAAACGCCGCTTGGCGGCGGAGACAAGGCTAAGGAGTTTTTTGATTCCGTTCCGTTTCAATACACGATGCAGGATACGCTGGGCAGTTTGCTGAAAGAGCAGCTTAGCGCCTCCGAAGTGGACTTTGAAGAAGTCATCATTACGATGGATGCTCCTGCCGCCCAGGCAAAGAAGGTGGAGAAAAAAAGCTCTTTGTTGGGTCGGCTCTTTGGAGGAGATTGACGGTTTGTCCTCAACGGATCGAACACAGAAGTAATCTTTCTTCTGTGTTGTTTCGTAAGTTAGACAGAATTAACAGGATTACAATGATTTTTATCTCATCCTGAAAATCCTGTTAATTCTGTCTGTTATCATCTAACTAAAATCTGTGTCTCGATTTTACGTATTACTCATCAGCTTCCGGGATTAAGCTGAGAGAAGGACGCACGCCGAGCGTAACGTCAATCGTTTCCTGACTGCCGTCATCATGGATAACGTCCAGGCTAACGACATCGCCGGGTTGCGTATCTTCGACCAGATAGGTAATCAGGTCGCTCATATCATGGATGGGTTCGTTGTTGATGGCTACGATAATGTCGCCGCTAAAAAGGAATTCCTCGCTGCTGTTGTTGAGCGACTCGTCGCGCCCCACCAAACCGGCCTGGGCTGCGGGGCCATCTTCCGTCACTTCAGCCACAACCGCGCCTCGCGTTGCAGCATCCAGGTTGCGAGCCGAGGCAGCTTCGCTGGTGAGCGAGTTGCCGCTAATGCCTAACCAAGCGTACTCAAAATCGTCGCCTTCGATAATCACCGGCACAATGCGCTTGGCGATGTTAATCGGCACGGCGAAACCTACACCGGAGTTCGAGCCGGTTTGACTGAGGATTTGGGTGTTCATACCGATGACCTCACCCTGACGGTTGAGCAGCGGGCCGCCGGAGTTGCCGGGGTTGATCGCGGCATCGGTTTGGATAACTTCGGGGATGGAGAATTGGGTGTTGCCACTGCGGATCGTCCGGCCTACGCCACTGACGATGCCGGTGGTCAGCGTAAATTCTTGGCCAAACGGGTTGCCGATGGCAATCGCCAGTTGGCCCACTTCCAGAGCATCACTGTCGCCAATCGTGATAGGCTGCAATTGTGAGGCCGGGACATCAACCTTGATAACGGCCACATCGGCATCGTCATCACTGCCGACGAGTTCAGCCGGAACGCGGGTGTCATCAGAGAAAATCACTTCGATGCTCGTTGCCCCGTCAATCACGTGATGGTTGGTTACAATGTGACCTTCATCATCCCACACAAAGCCGGAGCCGCCACCCTGGTTGAAAAACTCTTCAGGTAACAACCCGTCTTCATCGCCCTCTGAGTCGGGCGTATCTTCATCTTCGGGGCTGTCTTCATCGCGCGGGTCGGGCAATGGAAAGCCGAAATGCTGGAGAGCGGACGTGTCGAATCGCTTGGTCACGCGAATGTTGACGACCGATGGCACCGTATCTTGGTATAGATCGGTAAAGGCATCTTCAAAAGCGGCCAACACGTCGGTGCTGCTCGATGTTTGCAGCGCCGGCTGGGCCGCCTCGACCGCCTGGGCCGGTTCTAACTCAGCCGCCTGCGCCTCGCCGTTAACCGACGGTGCCGCCACCAACCCGCCGACAAACGCCCCGGCGATCACCAAAAGCATCGCGACGACACTAATACTCATCGCGATGTAGTTCGAATGGTTCTTATTATTCACTATTCACCTCTTGCTAGCGTAGAACGCGAAAGGGTGTTTGATGTTTTACGCCACGCCCACCGTTCCACATTGAAATTTAATTGTTACGTATAGCTTAATGGGGTTATATGAGAAAGATTTTAATAGAAGCTTAGAGGAAGCTTAGAGGAGGGGTTTTTGAGCATCAATATCAAAGCCCTGACAGCTTTTCGCAATTTTCTTTCTATTGATTGCAATTTTGCATTCGAAAGTTATTTTTGTCGCAACATTTTGTACAAAAGCTGTCAGGGCTGGTCGCGCGGAGAATTGTAAACGGGCGTTTATGGGTTGACAACAATAAATAACAGCGGGCCACAATCTGCAAACGTTCTGCAAACGGTATAATCATACAATGTTTCCTCAAATACTGTAGTAAGCACACCTATAGTCGTACGTTCAGCAGTCTCACCAGGCAACATTTTGTTTGGGAGATTGGAGATTAAGAGATTGGGAGATTATTAAGGACTCGTCCATAAATAACGTTATGGTATTAGGATATTGGAGACTGGTAATTAGAGATTAAACAATCTCCAGTCTCCAGTCTCTAATCTCCCAAACCGAAAAGTTAATCGTGGACAGTTTCTAACACAATCTCCGTATCTCTCAATCTCCAAATCTCCTGATAAACGTTGGTTTGGAATCAGTTGCCGGTTAAACCCATCAAGCGTTGGCCGGCTGCTTTTCTTGGAGCAGCGCAACCGCGACCTGACCGATCTTTTCCATAGCTTGCGCCGGTTCATCCTGGCCTTGTTTGCGGGCGCGCTCGATGTTTGCGCCCAGAACAAAGAAGAAACTTTCATCAATACCCGCCAGATTTTTCTTAATGACCTGATCCGGTGTAGTAGACTGGAGGATTTGTTTGAAAAGTTCTTCACCTTTTTCTAAGGCGGCTTTTGTTTTCTTTTCATATTCGGCCTTAAGGAATACAATATTACTTCTCAAGGCTTTCAACATATTGGCCGTTTCCGAGTCGCCGGCCTGGGCTGCTTCATCGATTTTAGCCGTAACCAGCTCGAAAAAGCTGAAGTCGAGCAGTTCATAGTTATCGGCAATCAGACGTTCGCGCTGTTCGTTGTTTCGGGCTTCGCGCATCTGCTCAAGCAGATTTTCCTGCCGCTTGGCAACGGCTTCGCTCATTTTGGCATCGAGCTGCGCCACGGCGATTTGTCCCTGAGAACTGGACTTGGCCAGGTGTTCGCGCAGCGCAAATAACATCTGCGCTCTGGCGTCATCGCCCGTCATTTGAGCCGATTGAATGTAGCTGGTGAACAGTTCGAAAAAGTCGTAGTCGAGTTCGGTATCGTATTGCTCGATGTTCTTTTGGAAGGTCGCTTCATCGGGGCTGGTCAGAAAAGTTTCGATAAGCTGGGCTTTTTCCGCCTGAAGCTGTCGCTTCTCGGCGGTGATGCCTTCCGACTCGAGGATCGCTTCGACCATCGTTTCAAACGTGTTGAACCGGGTCGGGGCGAAAAGGTACGATTTCCGTTGATTGGCGGGCAAATCGTTGATGAGAACATTGGTTAACGACTGAACAATCGCATTCTGGGTTGAAGCATCCAGGCTGGATTCGGGCGGGGCCAGGACAAAAGCCGTCTCTCGTTCCAAATCATAATACAGAATGGGAACCGTGGGGGTGATGTTCGTTTGGCATCGAACACACTGGGCATCATTAAGCCGCTCTTCTAAAAAAGCGGTTTTCGTAACCAGGTCTTGCCCATTGACGATGTCCTGAATCATCACATCCGACTCGGTACCACATTCCGGACAAAGTATCGTTATGCTTTGCTGCGTAGACATAGTAATCTCCCTTGATTATTTGACGATGTAAACGATAGAATGTCACTTATATGAACTTCAGGAGCGTGAACTAAATAACTTCCGAATTTGAGTTTGGGTAATTGGTAAATAGGTATTGGTAATTCAATCTCCAGTCTCTAATTACCAGTTACCAATTACAAATTACCTGGCAGAATTGGTGAAGTTATTAATTTTTCACTCCTCAGTATTAACGGGGGATGGTTATCTTACAGGTTCGAGAAAAAAAAGTCAAAGTTATCAAAAAAGTTCAACGGGTTGGGGAGACAGCTAAGATTGGTCCAGTTTCCTTATCGAGGGCGACCTATCACCAAAGATATCTACTCATTTGAGCCGTTTTCTCAACAAAGCAGCGAAAACTGGACCAATCGATTTATAACATCCAACACCAACGACCAGGACTGACCCACTATGACCGCACAGAAAGTTAGAACACTTGAGTTGAAAGATTACAAGCAGTTTGAACGTTTACGTCAAAACGAAACACCCTGGCCGTACGTAACCGATGCCTTCACCCAGATTTGGGATCTGGCCTACGAAATTGTTCCGCGAGCCATGCTGACCGTGGAGTGGGAGAACGCATGGGCTGGCGGGGCCGGATACGCACTGGCCGAAACCGATCCGCATCTGGCTTTTATCGGTATTATCATTAAGCCGGAGTACCGACGTCGCGGATTGGGGCAAGAGGCATATACCAAGCTGATTGATCGCTTGCGAACGCGCAAAATTGGGCGTGTTTTGACCATTGTGAATACGCGACAAGAGTCCGGCCACGATTTTGTAACCCAGCGTGATTTCCACGAAATAGGCCGAAGCATCTACTGCGAACTCAACACAGCGACCGCTGCGGTTGGAGTGTTGGGAGATGCCGAGCAACTTGTCGCCGACCAAGATTTGCGCTTCACCACCCTTAACCGCTTTCCGCAGCGCGGCCTGGCCGACCGACTGCTGCCCATCTGGAACCGAACCCGGCCCGATCAACCCCAGCATTGGCCCTATGTTCCGGTCAGCGCCCATCGCTTCGAGCGCGAGATATTGGCCCCTGAAGCCATCTCCTGGGAACACTCATTCGTCATCGTTACCCCTGCAAACGATATTGTGGGTCTCAGCCTCAACATTCCCACCGCCGAGAACCGGCTTTTCACCTTCTACACCGGCATCGATCCCGATTTTCGGGGGAAAAAGCTGGGGCTGGCCCTCAAACTGAAACTGATAGAGCACGCACAATCACAAGGCTTTGCCGGTCTCGCCGCCGAAAACGACGCCGACAATGCGGCTATGTGGCGCATCAATAAACAGCTTGGATTTATAAGCGTACTAGAGATGGTAACCTATCAAAAACTGTTAGAAGCTTATGAATAAGAAAGAATTCAATAACTTATCCGTTCTTACAGAGTACAACCTATTGCGTAGTACGTAGTGCGTAGCGTATAGGGCGAACATAATACGGATTACGCACTACGCACTACAGGGAACTGAGTAAGCTATTTATTCTTTAATCCTTTGCAAAGGAGAGACATCGTGACAGACTTTTATTATGATTACCAACAAGTTCCACTGAACATAGCGGATGAAGCCTTTCGAGACTTTTACCAAGACGTGGAAACCCTCAGCATCCTCGATTTGCTCGGTAGTTTAATTGAGCATTGCGATCGCTGGTGTGATGAAAACCAGGCTTTTAGCCCTGATGACAATCGCGAGCTGGTTCTCAGAAAAATGCAGGCCTATCTGCACGAACGCTATAGCAACGAATTAATGGACCTCTTGGAGATGGAAATCATCAAAAACCGAGAAAAAATTGAACGTATGATTGATGTACAGCAGCGTAAAAATTAACTATCACAAAAAATGAGGCGACCGTGACA
>JAGRBZ010000381.1 GCA_020433805.1 Anaerolineae bacterium | reverse complement strand
TCACCATATCGCCTTCCGCACCCGCGATGACTCGGAGCAGTTGGACTATCAGCAGACTTTGGCCCGGGCCGGTTTTGGCGTAACACCGGTTCGCGATCGCCAATATTTCCGGTCGATCTATTTCCGTTCGCCGGGGGGCGTGCTGTTTGAAATCGCAACCGATGCGCCGGGTTTCGCTATCGACGAGCCGGTGGAGTCGTTAGGTCAGTCGCTCAAACTGCCGGCCTGGTACGAGCCGCAGCGTAAGGAAATCGAGGCTGTTTTGCCGCCATTTACCGTTAAACCTGTTGAACAGGGTGAAGTTAAGGAGGTAGTCAATGAATAATCAAAAAGCAGGCCCTCATCAGGGACAAAAACTCTACACAGCGGGTCAGCCATTGGAAGAAGCCAAAGCCGCGATGATTTTGGTCCATGGCCGGGGTGCCACCGCACCGAGCATTTTGGAACTGGCAAGAGAGCTTTACCAGCCCGATTTTGTTTATCTTGCGCCGCAAGCCGCCCACAATACCTGGTATCCATTCAGCTTTATGGCTCCGATGGAAAACAATCAGCCCAAACTGGCATCGGCTTTACAGCGTATCGGTGAGGTTGTGGCCCGAATTGAGGAGGCCGGTATTCCGGCCGAGAAAATCATTATTGGTGGTTTTTCGCAAGGGGCTTGTTTGGCCTCTGAGTTTGTAGCACGCAATGCCCGCCGCTATGGTGGACTGCTGGTCTTTAGCGGCGGCTTAATTGGCCCGCCCGGTACACCGCGCGATTACGCCGGTTCGCTTGATGGCACACCGATTTTCTTGGGATGTAGCGATACCGATTTCCATATTCCCGAAGAGCGGGTTCACGAGTCGACGGCTACCTTTGAGCGCTTAGGCGCAAACGTCACCGAGAAAATCTACCCGAATATGGGCCATACCGTCATTCAAGATGAGATCGATCAGGCGAATAAAATCGTGGAGTCGGTTCTCGTCGGCTAGTTGGGCATCTTGTGCTGTTTTGTTAAACGATATTGAAATAACGAACAGGCCGAACCTGCTCAGGTTCGGCCTGTTGTTTTCATTCAATCGGATTTCGCGATTTTAAGTGAGCGCTATCCTGGCTAACAATCGGCAAGTTCATTGGACGCAGCCGGAAGCGTGAAAAAGAACGTGCTGCCCTGCCCATCTTCACTGTTTACGCCCACTTGACCGCCCAATTTCTCCACGATCCGCCGGACGATAGATAGCCCCAACCCATGTCCCTTTTTGGTTTTGGTTTGTTTTAACCGGTTAAACTCGATAAACAGATTGAGTTGATCGGCCTCTGATAGCCCGGGGCCATTGTCGTGAACCCAAAAACAGATCATCTGATTATCTTCCAGAGTTGCGCCTAATTCAAGCACCGGTGGGTCGCCCCCGTATTTTAGCCCGTTGGTCAGATAATTAATCCACACCTCTTCAATCCACGGGGCATAGCCAATCGCCACCGGCCATATCGGTGGTAAAACGACCCGCCCTTGATTTTTCTCTAGAAGTGGTTTTAATCGCGCTTGAACTTGGTTGACGATTTTTGCCATGTCCAACGGCTGCTGCTGGGTTACATTTTTGCGAACCGTGGCTAAAAGCAGTAGTTCATCGATAATACTAACTGCCTTTTGGCCCGCCGATTTTATTATACCGAGCGCCTGAGCCAGATCCGCCTGGTCTAATTGGTTCAACTCTAGCAGTAGAAAATCGGTGTAGCCGATGGATGTACTCAGCGGATTTTTAAGGTTGTGCGCGACAGTATGGGAAAAAGCATCAAGCTCTTCATTTTGTTCTCGCAAAATCTCCTCAATCTCTTTTCGCCGCGTAATCTCCTCTTGCGCCTCGCGGTACAGCCGTGCGTTTTCGATAGCGATAGCCGCTGCCGAAGCAATCGACTCCACCAGCGATAGCTCATCTTCTGTGAAGCGTCCCACCTCGGTATCAACCAAATTCAACACGCCGATAATCCCGCGTCGCGTGCGCAGCGGGATGCTTAAAATCGAACGAAAACGGATGCCCGATTGCTGATCGACCAACTTAAAGTGGCGTGGATCTTGGGTTGTATCCGGAACCAACAAGCTTTGGCCCGTTTGCGCCGCCCAACCGGCCACACCTTGGCCTTCATCTAAGCGCCAACCGATGACGGTGTCGGCTCCGGCGCCAATAGCATGCTGGCAGACCAGTTCACCGGTTTCCGGAATACGCAGCCAAAACGAGGTAGCCGTAATATTTAACAAATTGTGCGTTCCACTAAGAACAATTTCAAGAACTTGATCAAGTTCTAAAGTCGAGGTGAACAATTGGCTGGCCTGGCTAATAAGAGCCAGCTCACGGTTGCGCTGCTGCAGAAGTTCTGCAACGCGCTGGTCTGTGGCATGGGTTTGCTGTAGTGCAGCCCGATTTTTCGTCGAATTATCCATAAGGTGTCTACCTGGTAATGGTTCTAGCACCATGTTTTGTCGAGTTAATAGTATATTGACCTTAGGAAGTTTGCAAACGGAACAGGGGATGGGGTATATATCTTTTTTAATGAACGCCGTTCAGTAAGTTTTCGGCAATTTTGGCCGACGACAGCACCCCCGGCAGCCCCGCACCGGGATGGGTGCCCGCCCCCACAAAATAGAGGTTTTCGAACTCTTCCGAGCGGTTGTGAGGCCGGAACCAGGCCGATTGGGTTAATAGCGGCTGTACGGAAAAGGCCGAACCCAAATAGCTGTTGAGCGTGTTTTGAAAGTGCAGCGGGTCGATGGTGTGCTCAGCGATAATGTTATCTTCCAAGTCGGGCAAGTAATTTTCCTGCAAAAATTGGATGATGCTGTCTCGATACGGCTTGGCTGCCTGAGTCCAATCAATATCTCCGCCTAAGTGCGGTACCGGCGACAGCACGTAGAAATTTTCGCACCCCTCCGGCGCAATCGACGGATCGGTGATGGTTGGCATGTGCAGATACAACGAAAAATCATCGGCCAGTACCTTTTTCTTGAAAATATCGTTCAGCAAGCTTCTGTAGCGTTTGCCCAGGATGATGTTGTGGTGGGCCAGCCCGGTATCGGTGTAGCGCCGTTTGGTCCCAAAGTAGATGACAAATAGCGACATGCTGTACTTCATACGTTTGACCTTGCTATCGGTGTAGGTGCGCCGGTATTGAGGCGGGATCAAGTTGAGGTAGGTAAACGCGACATCGGCGTTGCACACAATGTCGTCGGCCTGATGAATGGAGCCGTCCGCCAGACGAATGCCGGTTACCCGACGCCGGTCGTTCACCAGAATTTCGTCTACTTCGGCCTTGAGATGAATTTTGCCGCCCAATTCTTCGAACAGTTGGCCCAAGGCCGCTACAATAGCGCCTGTACCGCCCATCGCATAGTGAATGCCCCACTCGCGCTCCAAATAGTGGATCATCGCATAAATCGAAGGCGAGTCGAACGGATTGCCGCCAACCAGTAGCGGGTGGAATGAAAAACAGCGCCGTAGAAACTCATCCTGCACAAATTGAGAGGCATATTTGTAAACGCTCAAGTAGGATTGCAGCTTGATCAGATCAGGTGTGACTTTGACCATATCCATAAGTGATAGAAACGGTTTGTCGGCCAACTCAACAAACCCTTTATCGAAGATGGCTTTGGTGGTGCCCATAAATTTTTGATAGCCGGCCATATCCGCCGGATTCCACTTTTCGATTTGCGACAAGATGAACTGCTCATCGCCGTTGTAATCGAAGGCGCGTCCCTCGTGGTTGAAGATGCGGTAGTAGGGATCGCACGGCACGAAGGTAATGTAATCTTCGCGCCGTTTACCGGCTGCGGCAAACAGTTCATCGAAGAGGAACGGAGCGGTAATAACCGTCGGCCCGCCGTCGAACTTAAAGCCGTTTTGCTCATACACATACGCTCGGCCACCCAGTTTATCGCGCTTTTCGAAAATTTCAACCTGATAGCCTTTGGTCGCCAAGCGAATGGCGGCAGCTAACCCACCGAACCCGCTTCCAATAACAATAATCTTTTTGTTCATAAAAATGTCGTTCCTTATATCGATGCAGTCTGTTTACTTTGCCACCACATGCCGGGCAGCATTTTTATTTTGTCCCAGGTACTCACATAAGCCCGTCGTCTGAAAACATCGTAATCGTGGGCCTCGATGTCATCGAGAATGCCTTCATACAGCCGGGCGGCGGCGTTAATGGCAAAACGTCCGTCGGCATCGAGCATAGCAATACCTGGTTGCGCCTCGGCATAAAGCCGCCGATTACGTTCAATTTGAAAACGCATAAATTCCCGCCAGCGCTCATCAACCTGCCCCCGCCTGATGTCGTCCTCCGATAAGTCGAACGCTTCCAGTTCTGCCAGCGGCAGGTAAAGCCGTCCGGCAACCCAATCCTCGGCTACATCGCGCAGGATGTTGGTCAGTTGCAGGGCAACGCCAAGTTTGATAGCATAAGGGATAGCCTCTTTCCCCCTGAAACCAATAATGTGCATGCTCATCAACCCTACCGTCGAGGCTACGCCGTAGGCATACGTTGTTAGATCGGCAAAGGTGGCATACCGATTTTGCCGAAGATCGCGCGCCACGCCATCAATCAACTGCTCTACATAACGGATTGGAATGGCATAACGCACCCGTGTATCGGCCCAGGCCAGCGCGATAGGATCATGCTGATTAGGATGTGAGGAGATCATCCGCTGTCGCCACAGTTTGAGATTGAGGGCACTCTGCTCAGTTGCATTGTCCACAATATCGTCACTTATGCGGCAGAAGGCGTACAGGGCGCGCGTCGCCTGCCGTTTTTCAGTCGGCAGCAAAGACGACGCCAAAAAAAATGATTTGCTGTGTCTAGAAGTCAGCCGTCGACAGTAGTCATAGGCTTGCTCGATGAGTGGCGTCTCAACGAGAGACTTCGACTCGTGCGAAGCGGTAGAGGGGTGGAGTAACGCTTCGTGAGCCAGCGAGATCAAATGATGTTCCCAGGCATGTGTTTGCACTCTCAGTCATCCTTTGTGTTAATTTTGTCAGTCCTTGTCGAGTTCGAGGTTACTTTCATCGTAACCGATATCACGTGATCGCTCAACTTTAATCTCGACAAATGATTGACAAAAGATGGTCTTTATGGTACTTTCTCATACAATGCTTAATTTAACCTGAGTTATTCTATATTTTGTCTATGATTTGTATAAATTCGAGATTCTGATGACCTATTTTGGCTTTCTCGCTCTCTTCTTGGGAATACCGCTTATTGTTCTGGGCTGGCAGTTCGCCCAAGACCAGCGAGCAAAACGCACATTACCGGAGACTTTGCAGAATTGGTCGCCACTCGGCATTCTGGTGGCTCATATTCTTGTCGCCTTAATCTACACAACACCTTGGGATAATTACCTGGTCGCCCGGCGCGTATGGTGGTATGATCCAAACTTGGTAACCGGTATCATCTTTGGCTGGGTTCCGATCGAGGAATACACCTTTTTTGTCCTACAACCCCTCTTCACCGGCTTGTGGCTTATTGTTTGGGCTAGACGCTTGAATCCTGCACCGCCGCTAAAATCTGATTATGCTTCTATCCGACAACGTCTCGTACTCTTACTTGGGCTGTTGTGGGCCGGTATGGCTTCCATTCTTATCGGCCAATGGCTGCCAGGCACCTATTTAGCCTTAGAACTTGTCTGGGCTTTACCGCCGATCATGCTTCAGCTCGGCTTTGGAGCCGATATTCTGTGGCGGCATCGTCGCCTGGTGTTGCTGGGGCTGGTGCCAACCACGTTGTATTTGAGTGCGGCTGATGCTTTGGCCATCACCAGTGGCACCTGGACGATCAATCCGGCTTTGTCTTTACAGATCTATCTGGGCGGCATTTTGCCGATCGAGGAATTCATCTTCTTCGCGCTGACCAATATTTTGATCACCTTCGGGATGGTGCTGGTGATGTCTCGTGAAAGTCAGACCCGTTTCGAAACCCTGTTAAGAAGCCGCCCGTCCTGGCTTTTATCGTCAGAAAAGCATTAACATGGCTACGGTACGGCTTACCCGGAAAATATGTGCGCTTAATTCTTGGCCTGTCCTTCTGTTTGGAGGCTGGCTTTTGACGATGATCCTGCTGCCCATCGTCAAATGGACCTGGGGCGCACCCATGTTTGAGTGGGGCGTAGTGCTGAGTGTCCTGCTACAAACCGGCCTGGTTCTTGCTGTGGTAGCCGGTGTTTGGAGCGCAATTCAACTTATTCGTGTAGTGACCGTAATTGTGGTGTCTACTTTTGGGGTTGAAGCTATAGGAACCGCCACCGGTTTCCCCTTTGGTTTTTATCACTACACGTCCACGCTTCAGCCACAGGTAGCGCACGTTCCGCTTTTAATTCCGCTGGCCTGGTTGATGATGCTGCCTGTGGTCTGGGCTGTGGCTCATAAGATAGTAGGGCAGTCATCAGGCTGGCGCTTTGTTATTGTGAGCGCAACGGCGATGACGGCCTGGGATCTGTTTTTGGACCCCCAGATGGTAGCCTGGGGTCTGTGGGTGTGGGATCAACCGGGCGGGTACTTCGGCATTCCCTGGCAAAATTTTGTCGGCTGGTTTCTTACAGCGGTTTTGGTAACGCTGCTCGCCCGTCCGCCGCAACTGTCGCATAATTTGCTGGTAGCCATATATGTCACCATTTGGATTTTAGAAACCATCGGGCTGCTTTTCTTTTGGGGGTTACCCGGTCCGGCGCTGGTTGGCTCGATAGCGATGGGCAGCCTCATTGTAATGCTTTGGCTGGCAGAAAAAAGGAGGCCTTGATGGTAACAATCGTGTGGACGGTCGTCTCATTTATTTTGGGAGCGCTCCCATTTTCGGTTTGGATCGGTCGCTTGGCGCTCAAGAAAGATATACGCGACTATGGCGATCATAATCCGGGAGCTACCAATGTGGCTCGGGCCGGTAACTTGCCCTTGGGGGTGCTGGCCGGTACCCTTGATATTACAAAAGGAGCGCTGCCGGTCGGGCTGGCCTGGTACAGTCTGGGTCTCGATGGCTGGGAGTTGGTGCCGATTGCGGTCGCGCCCATTCTTGGCCATGCTTTTTCGCCGTTTCTCAATTTTAAGGGGGGTAAAGCCATTGCCGTCTCCGGCGGTGTTTGGATCGGACTGCTCGGTTTGGAAGGCATTCTTGTTCTTCTATTGTTTTTGATCATCTGGTACGCGTTGATAGCCGTCGATGGTTGGAGCGTTATCTTCGTGCTGATCAGCCTGCTCATTTATCTCTGGTTCACCGGATTGACCGCCCCGCTGGCGACCGTCTGGCTGGGGAATCTACTCATCGTCGGCTGGAAACATCGCGAAGATTTGGCCCAAGCCCCATACGTACGCTCCTGGCTAACAAAAGTAGTGCGGACGTCATGATGATGCTTTTTGCCTGTATTACCGTCGTTTTATTGGGCATGCTCACGATTGCCCTACTTAACACGTTAACGTTTCCTCACTTAAACCCGGCCCCGCCGCACGATCTTCAATCGCCACTGGTGTCGATACTGATCCCGGCCCGTAATGAAGCAGCGGTCATCAAAAAAACCGTTAAAAATCTGCTGTCCCAGACCTATCCCCATTTCGAACTCATTATTCTTGACGATAACTCTCAGGACAGCACGGCGACGGTGGCGCAGTCAGCCGGTCAGCACGATGATCGATTACGCATTATCCGGGGCCAACCGCTGCCGGAGGGGTGGCTCGGTAAAAATTGGGCCTGCCAGCAGTTGGCTCAGGCCGCCGTCGGTGACTGGCTCATCTTTACCGATGCCGATGTCACCTGGCAGCCGGCAGCGCTCGCCGCACTGATGACCGAGATTGATCGAACCCATGCCGATGTCATCACGATTTGGCCCACGCAGCATAGCCAAAGCTGGAGCGAGCGACTTGTTGTACCGTTGATGGCTCTGGCCATTGTCGGCTACTTGCCGGCCGTGTTGGTGCATCGTAGCCCGTGGCCTTCTTTCGCTGCGGCGAACGGGCAATGTTTGGCTTTCCGACGCAGTGTATATGAAAGCATCGGTGGGCATACACGGGTACACAGTGAGGTACTGGAAGATGTTCTGCTGGCGCGTCACGTTAAAGCCGGTGGGTTCACGCTGCGGATGGTCGATGGCAACCGGCTCGTTACCTGCCGTATGTACCGCAATTGGACGGAAGTACGGGAGGGGTTTGCTAAAAATATTCTGTCGGGATACGGAAATAGCGTCCCTCTGCTTC
>JAGRBZ010000380.1 GCA_020433805.1 Anaerolineae bacterium | reverse complement strand
TTAATTTGATCGTTTAAGACTGAACCAATCTTATGTCTCAGTTCAACTGCGTAAGTCGTATTATTAACTGATTTGGAAAAAATATCCCACGAAGTAGCATTTAATAGACTCCGTGGGATACTTTAGATTTTTTTGAGACAGCTTTTATCTGTCGTTATAACCATTAGGATGGGTTGAGTGCCACTGCCAAGCAGTTTCTATAATTCCTTTGAGGTCGGTGTATTTCGGCTCCCAGCCCAATTCACGGCGAATTTTATCACTACTGGCGATTAATGTTGCCGGATCGCCAGGCCGTCGAGGCCCTATTTCTGCGGGAATCGGGTGACCGGTTACCTCGCGTGCGGTTTCGATAACTTCTTTAACAGAAAATCCTTGACCATTCCCTAGATTGTAGGTACGGCTGCCTTGATCAAGTGCCCGCAGCGCTAATATATGGGCTTGAGCCAAATCGAGAACATGAATGTAATCTCGAACGCAGGTACCGTCGGGTGTATCGTAATCATTGCCAAAAATGAACACTTTTTCCCGCTGTTCCAATGCTACCTGCAATACAATAGGGATAAGGTGGTACTCAGGATAGTGATCCTCTCCCCGTTCGGGTGCACCGGCTCCGCAGGCATTAAAGTAGCGCAAAGCAGCATATCGAAAACCGTAAACCCGATCAAGCCAGTAAAGCATCCGTTCGATAATATATTTTGATTCGCCGTAAGGGCTACCGGGCACGATACGCTCTTTTTCATCAATTGGCATACGTTCGGGGTCATCAAAGAGGTTGGCCGTGGAGGAGAAAATAAACTTTCGAATACCATGGTCGACAGCACTTTGCAATAGATTTAAACCGTTAGTAACGTTTTCGGCTAGGTATAAAAACGGGTTTTCCATCGATTCGCCGACGAGGGTATGTGACGCAAAATGCATAATTGCTTCGGGTTGATAATCGGCTAATACACTGTCGATAGCGGCGCGGTCATTTAGGTCGCCTTTAATAAACGTGGCCTCGGGGTGGACAGCTCCCTTGTGGCCTTGATACAGATTATCAAAAACAACTACAGAGTCGCCTTCTCGAATTAATTCCGCTACAACGGTACTTCCGATATAACCGGCTCCGCCGGTAACTAAAACTTTCATGTAATTTTATCTCCTGAAGATGTGAAATTTGTATGACATTGAGACAGGATAAACATGATTATTGTGATGATATGAAGTGCTTTATCACAATAATGGTGATGATCTTATTTATTCTGCCTTATATTATGACTATATTGCAAGGGGCTTTGAACTCAGTGTAAAAATAATAGAACAAGGGTTTAGAACGTTTTTATTTTGTAGTAAAGACGATTTATTTACTTCTAATTGTTTTTTAGGGTAACAATTTGTGCCCGTATATGTTCATAAAATAGGAGCAGCAATTCGCTGCCCCTATGCCTTACGACTCATGGAATATACTATTAGTCAACTAGCCACTGAATCACTTGTTAAACACGGGCAGTACCCTCTGCCACCAACGTCGAGCGGAAGGGATGTGATCTCTGTCTGGGTCGGAACCCCCTGATTGTTCGCTTTGTGAATAGTATTGATTATAATGTTTTTCTTTATCTTTAATAGAAGCCCCATTCAAAATTCCACCTAATAATTTGGCTCCTACCTGGTTTAGACGTTCTAAGGCTTCTCTCAAGGTGTCACGTCGTGTGTTTTTGGATTTAGCGACTATAATTACGCCATCTACTCTTTTTGAAAGTACCAAGGCGTCTGTGACGGTAAGAACGGGAGGAGTATCAAATATAATGACATCAGCAATTCGTTCTAGATGCTGTAACATCTGCATCATGCGTTGAGACCCCAGTATTTCTGATGGATTTGGGGGCAGTGGTCCGCTTGTAATAATCTTTAAGTTTTCGATACCTGTATCTTTTAGTTGTTTGTCGACATCAATATCATTAGAACTGAGCAAATCGGTTAACCCGCTTAAATTGGGAACTTGAAACATCTTGTGCAGTGAAGGTCGTCTGAGGTCGGCATCGACGATAATGGTTCTTAAATCGGCTTGAGCCATAATAATACCTATGTTGGCAGAAGTTGTGGTTTTTCCTTCATTGGGATTTGAGCTTGTGATCATAATAGAACGAGCCGGTCGATCAATAGCCGTAAATTGTATGTTTGTACGTATTTGCCGATAGGCCTCGGTGATAGGTGAGAACATATCAAGAGAACTGATGAGCTTGTCGTTAAGACTAACGCCTTCAATGTTATTTATAGTGCCTAAGTTGGTTAGACCGATTGAAGGAACAGTTAAATCGTCGCTTGTTCTTACCGTATTATCAAGATATTCTAACAATAAGGCTGCTCCAAAAGCTAGTGCGAATCCAACCGCCGCGGCAAGTACTACATTGGTCTGGACATCGGGACTGATTGGAACATAGGGGAGTTGGGCAGGTTCGATGATAGTTAATTGGTTAGGTGTATCGCCGCCTTCAAGAAATCCTAGAAGGTTACGATAGTTTACTTGCCAATCAGCGATGAGGTTTTCCAAGCCGGAAATTTCTGACTGCAAGTCTTGGATTTTTCTAGCACTTAAAGCATTAGCGAGTTCGGCATCAAGCTCTATCACACGGTTTTGCGCCGTCGATATTCGTTTTTCTAAATCATCTAACTGTGCATGAACAAATTTGCTTCGCTCGTTCCGTAGCTGATTCTCCGGAGAGGTAGGACTCTGTAGTATCAATTGATATGCAATTTCATCCGCAATTGCCACTGCACGTTGTGGAGATACGTCTTGAACACCGATCGCCAGGAGTTGAGTCTCGGGTAGAGGATAAGCATAAACTCTCCGCTTAAGATCTTGCCAGTTCATCTCTAACCCTAAGCTATCAACTGTAGCCTGGAGGATAGGCTGTCGGTTTGTCATCTGAGCATACGATCCGGCTAATAGTTCGGTTAGTGTAAAATCGTTGCCGCTGATATCCGTTTTTTGGAATACCTGGCCTACCATTAGGGTTGTCGTAGTCTCATATATGCGAGGCTGCTGCATGCTTGCTACATAACTTCCTACTCCGGCCACAACGGTGCTTAGTAAAATTAACCACCACCAGCGTAGTGTACCCTTTAAATACTGTGTAATCTCCATAATAAAGCTTCACCTATCTTTGATACATCGTTAATTTAGGGGAGGCGGTGGGTCTATGTATTTAACCCAAACAGGATCCCAATCGTTATATGGAGTCCAGTTATCCCAGCCCATAAGTAAATTCGGCTCGTCACCGTTAGCATTCATAACCCACAACTGATAATTTCCTGTTCGCGTTGAACCAAATACTATTTGGTTTCCATCGGGTGACCATGATGGATGTTTATTTATTTCAGGAATAAATGTATCTTTACCTATCTCTTTGGCATTGAACACTTCATTCGTTGCGGTTAGTTGTTTCAATTCACCGGACAGATAGTCAACTACCCATATTTCATCGTCACTGCTGGTATTGGATACAAAGGCTACTAATTCTTTCGTGGGTGACCAAACACCATTGTAAGCAATACCGTTTCCAAATTTGGTAAGCTGGCGCTCTTCATTGCTTAAATAATCGTAGGCGTATACAGCCGGTACACTTCTCGCTTCACCCTCAGCGCCTTGACCGGCATCTCTGGTAAAGGCTCTATAGCGGTTATCGGCTGACCAGGCATCTCTATCTTTTGCAACATCGTAGGGCCACGTGTCTGTTAAACGCCCTAATTCACCTGTCTCAGGATCATACACATAGATTTTTATACTGTTGTCTGAACCTTCTTCTCGGTTTGATTTAAATAGAACTTTTCCTAGTAATTCAGGTGGCATAGAGCGAGGTATAGCCGTTGGGGCAGTACTGGTCGGCGTCAACAATAAAGGTATTACTTCATAAACAGCAGTAGGTGTTGCTGTTACGACGTTATTGGGTGTAGGTGCAGGGGTTCCGGTAGTAAAGGCAATGGCTGTACTTTCGGCATTAATAGCTTGAGCTGTTTCTGCGTTGATAGGAGTCGGTACTGAAGTAACAACAATAGGTGTAGCCCAATTTTCCGGGAGTGGAGTCGGGGTTCCATATTGCTGTGCTTGGGCTGTTGATTGGGCAGAAAGCGTGGCCGCGGCAAACACAGATGAAGGGGTGGGAGTATCGGTAATAATTTTGTATTGAACAGTGGGCGGAATAGGTGTTGGTGTTTCAGTAGGGATGGGCGTAGCCGTGATTGCGTCTTTAGAAATAGGGGTAGCCGTTCCATTTAACATCGCCTCTGCCGTTGTCATCTGGGCAAAAAACTCAGCCGTAGCGCCATTTTCGGGGGTAGCTGTTGGAACAAGGACTAAATAATCAGGAAAAGGGGTAGGTGTTACAGCATTTGATGGCAGCGGCGTAGCTGTGCCCATACGGGTTGCTTCGGCTGTTTGTTGAAGGGCGATAGCTGCGGCGGTAACAATATTTTCAGGAGTAGCTGTACTGGTAACAAGAACATATTTGTACGGAGGTGGGGTTGCCGGCGGCTCTCCTACTTCGAGTATCAACTTTACGCCATTTCCTTGTGTACGTGGTCCATACCCACTATCCCACGCAAATAACGTATTGGAACCCACTAATGGTCCGTCTAGTCGAAAGGAGATAGTAGGAATTTCGTTATCAGTAATACGGCTTTTGACAACTTCGATTTGATCTGGAGAGAGGAAGAAAGAGTTGGTTTTTCCTGCCCCTAAGTCATCTATACCTAATATGGGACTTAATACCTGCAATGCAGAGGCATTAAAAATAGTTTGATAATCGTGGCTGCGCCAGGCCTCATCAATTTCACCATCCAGTATTTTAGCGGCCCATCCGGCAGAGTTTGCCTCATCTCGATTTATACCAAGTCGTTCATCATTTAAGCCGGTTAGCTGAAGTTCAGCCTGATAAATCGGTGCCCCACGTGGCACACTACTAAGGTCAAACTGAAATGCACCATTGTAAATTTGCCCATCAAAAATTCCGGCATAAACGTATGAGTCTCCAAAGTTATTGCCACGAGCCTCACCACTTGTTACCCAGCCAATACCACCACTTTCAGGCGAGAGAACAATAGTTTCAGAACCGGGAAGTGGGGTAGTGGTAGAGGTTGGCGTAGCTAAAAAAGCACCGGAAGCAGAACTACTTGCCGTACTTGTAGGCAGTTCTGCAGGCTCGGTTGTGTCAACAGCGGAGGGTGTTGGTGTGGAGTCCGGCAAAAAATCTGTGTCTTCAATAGCAATGGATAGTTGTTCTTGTTCTGTCACTTGATTACTAAAATAAATAACACCGCTAATTATCAATAAACTGACAAATATTCCGACACCGGCCCAAATAAAGTTTTTATTTTTTTTAAAATCCGATGCTTTATCTGATGAAGCATCGGTCTGTTTTGCCATTAAATCAGGATCAAAATCTATATAGCGAGAGCATGCTATGTGATTTGAATTTAAGCAAAAATTTGATTGATGGTCTAATGTGATGAATGATTGATTGTTATTTACAAAGCAACAGTGAGAGTGTTCAGGGTATGAAAAGTGAGAATCTCTATCGTTCGCTAAACCTAAATAAGGGCAAACCGACTTTATTTCGTTTTGATTAGACATAAACTTGTCGTTCCCATTTCTTCAGCTTGATTATTAAAAATACTTAGGTTGGGAAACCTATTCCGAAATTGAAAATAGTGCTCGGAAAGTTCCTGGCTTAGGCTCTAACTGTAACAAAGTTTGATGATAAACTCATCGGAAAAAGGTTAAAAAAAAGTTAGAAATGTATCAAGATAGTTAGAGACTATCGGACAGAGCCAACTTTTAAGGTGCTTTGTGTTTTGAATTGTCGTCGTTGTATCAGTGTAACGATTTCAATAAGTGTTAAACTGGCAAAGATAATGAGTATCGCATCAACGGGTAATCGATAGCGGATGAGTGCCCACGACAACAGATGGATACCGGAGTAGCTGATGACAAACAGATAGAGAATTAATCTTTTTGACAAAAGAGAATGGGATATATGTCGAACAAACCCATACAGCATAAAAGGAAGTAAAATTCCAAATGAGAAAACTCTCGATACATTGCTTACTAATCCTGAGTCGGATGAAGGCCAAAATTTAAAGTAATCTTTAATTCTACTTATTGATAAAGCCATGTAGCGTAAAGGATCGTCCTTGATAAATTGAGCACTTCTTTGTAATAATGCTCGATCAAGCTCTGCTTCATTTAAATGAAGTAGGTCTGGAGGGAGTAATTCAAAATAAGTGGGGCCATCGGCAGGCAAAATCGAGATAAAATTGTACCCATGAATAGGATGATTTCCCCAGTAAAATGCAAAACCTGCATTGGTGTTAAGCAACACAAACGTGTTAAACGCTTGATAATTACGAATAGTCCACGGAATAATGGAAAGAACGATAATGCCGGTTACTATAATAAGTAATTTTATCATCTGTAATACTGATTTTAATTGGCATCGGTAGCTTTGCCAGAGCAACCATAGAAAAAGGATTGGCACAAAGATTAAGAAGACTTGTCGTAGTAATATCGTAATAGCCAAAGCAAGCCCCAAAAGTAGGCCATCTTTCCAATGAACCGTATGGGTTGTCTTTAAATCGTCAATTAATTTGCCTACTATATCCAAGCTCCACAAAGTGGTGATAATATAAAATGTTTCCGTAACCAGGGCGGCAGAGTAATAAATGAAGTAAATATAAAATACGGTTATCGCGGCCGCAACCAATCCGACGTTTGAATTGAAATAACGACGTCCAACGCGATAAGCTAAAAGCGGCATAAATATACCCGCTATAATAGCTTGAATAATTCTAACGGCTATAGGGTGGTGCCCAAAAATGGCATATACGGCGGTTAGGAAGAACGTGTAGAGATAAGACCAATGAGCCGTGGGTTCACCGGCATTCGTTGCCGGCCACCAGTCATCGGCAACGGTAAGACCGTTGCCTGATAAAATCTGCTGTGCGAGCATATCGTATGAGACTTCATCAAATGTTCCGGGTAAATTGTCTATGGTATCACCAATGTAGACGCTCATGACAAGGCGAATGATCACAGCCACAGCAATGAGTAGTACTAACCAGCGATGAGGCTTTAATGGGTTTAACTCAGAAAAACGAGAGGTTAAGTTTGAGGTCATAACGGTTTCCTAACGAGGCTCTGTTTGCTCTGTGCGCATCAATTCTTGATAAACGGTATTCCAAGCTGTATAAACTGTTTGCCAATTATATTTTTTGAGAACAGTTTGGCGTCCATTGTGCGAAAGTCGCTGGGCTAGTGAGGGATCATCTAGGACGTTAATTACGGCTTGGGCAAAGTCATCAGCTGTATCAGCAATGAGGATATCGGAGCCGGATGTAACATCGATGCCTTCAGCGCCAATGGTTGTAGAAACAATGGGCAGTCCCCAACTCCAGGCATCTAAAATTTTTACGCGCATTCCTCCACCTGCGTGTAGAGGAACAATAAAGACCGCTGTTTCAGCCAGATAAGGCATAGGATCGACTACATAGCCGGTTGTTTCGATTCCTGGTCCGGTTAACCCTGCCGGTGGATTTTTTCCAATAGCCGTCAGAACGGCATCGGGAACCTGTGCTTGGATTTTTGGGAAAACATGTTCGGCAAACCATAAGGCTCCTTGCGCATTCGGGGGCCAGTGTAACCCTCCCAGAAAAGTGATGCGTCGTCCATTCGGTTTTCGCTCTACCGGCTCCACTTGAGCCGGACTGGCACAAATGGGAATGACCATCGACGGCGAATGACCGTTGGTTTTAGCGGTATGCGGCAGTACCGCAAGCCGATCAACATCGGTAACCCACACGCTATAGTCAAATTTTTGGCAAGTTTCTGGTTCAAACTGGGTCATGAGTTGTGCTTCACGCGCTAAAAAGAGCCGTTTAAGCCTATTATTTTCTTCATTAGCCAGTCTTTGCGGAATGTGATGTACGGCATTATGTTTATCAATAATCAGTTTTGCGGTGGGCTGCATACGCTTAGCGGCTAAGGCATACTGAGCCATCCAGAGCTGATCGGCATGAATAACATCAAAAGTCTGAGTCTGGGTTAGTTGCTGCAATGTGTCAATCATCGCCGGTACATAATCACGCGTGATTAAAAATGGCTTTTGATTTACCATATTTTGGAGCAGAAATTTGGCATCTATAAATTTCCTGCGCTCCATAGGAACGTTCAATATTTTT
>JAGRBZ010000379.1 GCA_020433805.1 Anaerolineae bacterium | reverse complement strand
CAATGGGACAATCCACCTCAAGCCGGGCGCTATCCCACTGCGGCCTGGCGTGAGCAGGATACGGTTGTCGACCGCTACATCCTTAAGCTAAATGACGGAGCACCGCCCGGCGATTACCGCTTGCTGGTTGGCATGTACAACCCTGCCTCGGGCGAACGGCTACCGGCTACGGTTGAAGACCAGCCGCAACCGAACAATGCTCTAGAGTTGACGACGTTATCTCTAACGCCTTAATTGCCTCTTATCCGAATACCCTTGCGAATTACAAAAAAAACGAAGGGAAAATGCTATAAAACCTGGTCGATAGCGTTCACCCCTGAAACACTGAAACACTGTTAAGCTTGAAATCACTGAAGAAGGTCTATTTTTCAGTGATTTCATAAAAATTCAGTGCATCAGTGTTTCAAATCAGTTTTTTGCGAGTCCCTGCCATAACATTGATACCGTTTTGCCAGAAAGTTGCCAGGTTTGGCTGCCGGGATGTGGTTATAATAAAAGTGCCACCCTATTTATTAAACAGAATATCAAAAAGGAGGAGAGATATGACCAAAGATACCGTCATCGGCAGCGCTGAGTATGCTGCATACGTTAATCCTAGGGGCAGACCATGAGAAATCAACAAGGTGATCATATACTGGATGTTTTACACCAGTTAAATGCGCTCGGTCAGCAACTTACGCACGCTCTTCATTCGCCAGAAATTTTACAGCATATTGTCGATTTGATCAGAAATACGTTCGAAGCGGATCTGGTCGTCCTCCACGGTTACCAGCAGGATGAAGCCCAATTTATTACCCCGGTTATCGTTGGCGGGCAGTTTCGTGAAACCAATTCGCCCGCATCTAAACACCCCCCGCTTGGTCAGGCCGCCATAGCGGTATTGAATCACACAACTCCTATTATGGCCTCAACCCCTCTCGATTTCCTCACAACGCTTCAAAACGAAGATGTCGCTACTAAACAATTTCTTGAACACGAACACATTCAATCGCTAACGGCCCTCCCGCTGCGAGTACTGGATGAAAATGTAGCGGTTCTGTTTATTGCCTTTCGTAGGCCGATAGCATTTGAAATTGATCAGCAGATGCTACTGCATGGGCTGGCTAACTATACTGCCATCGCCATCAAAAATGCGCGCGAGTTTACATCGCTTCATTCACGCCGGACAAAAGAGCTAAAAATCCTGCAAGACATCGATAGCCGCATCAGTAAAACGCTCAATCTGCAAGATATTTTGCAGACCATCCTCAATTTAACCGCGACCCATATTCCGACTGAGAAAGCCGCAATTTTTTTATACCATGCCCACACAAACGTGTTGGATCGTCAGGCGGTTATCACCACCAACGGAAATGGTGTATCACCGGAAAAAATCATTTCGTTGGATGAAGACAAAGGAATTACACGCTGGGTTTTCGAGTCAAAGCGACCGGTCCGCATCGATAACGTTCTACGCGATCCTAATTGGCGCGATCTGTACGTCGAGGGAAGCAATAATATTCTTTCGGAACTGGATGTTCCACTGCTTTTTGACGATGAGGCAATCGGCATTATCAACTTTGAAAGTACCCGCGAAGCAGCCTTCAGTCGGGCCGACCAGGAATTTTTAGTCACACTGGCCGGTCAGGTTGTGCTGGCTATTCGTAATGCCCAGGCATACGAGCAGCAAAAACATCTAGCCGATGAACGCAAAGCGCTCAATAAAATTAGTCAAAAGATCATCGGCCAACTGGACTCGACTCGCATATTTGAGTTTATGCTCGATCAGGCGTTGGAAATTACAAAGTCTGAAGTCGGAACGCTGATGCTGTATGATCCCCAGCGCGGCGATTTGTGGATGGCCGCCGAACGGGGCGTGACCGCTTCGCTGAAAGGCCGGCGGCACGGTCTGCACGAAGGTATTACCGGCTGGGTAGCCAGTAACAAAGAAACGCTCAACGTCGGGGATATTACCAAGCTGCCGTGGAAATCGGTTCACCTGCCTTTTATTCCCGGTATTCGATCAGAATTGGCGATTCCCTTGCTCGAAGGTAATCGGCTGCGTGGTGTAATCAACATTGAAAGTCCGAAATCCAATCATTTCACGCTGGGTGATGAACAACTGCTCCAAGAGTTTGCCGATTTAGCCGTGATTACGTTAAAAAGTGCAGAAGGGTATCGTGAGGCCAAAGAGGGCAAAGCCAAGCTCCAAGCCCTGCACAATGTCGCTAAGGAGATTATCGGCCAACTGGAAGATCCCGACCACGTGATGCGAACTATCCTCAAAAATGCTGCCATTCTCTCGAAGGCAGAAGGCATAAGTTTGCATCTGTACAACGACGGTCAGGCCGACGATATTTATCGAGCACACCGTGGTGGGCCGCAGCACGAGCTAACGATCAAACATTTTGACGGCTCCAGGGCGAAACGGGGAATTGTAGCCCACGTAGCCGAAACAAAGCGCTTTTATCTTACGCATGGGGATGCTCAGAACGACCCATTTTACCAGGGTGATGGCGATATCCACTGCGAGGTCGCGGTTCCCATTCTATCGAACCAAAACAAATTGGTTGGTGTACTCAATTTGGAAAGCCCTCGCCTTAATGCCTTTGACGTTGAAGATGTCGATCTCTTGGAGCTGTTTGCCGGTCAAGCCGTTATCGCTATCCAAAACGCCCGAGCCTATGCCACCGCCACCCGCCGGGAGACACGGTTTCGATTACTGCACGAAGCCGCTCAAAAATTGGGCGAAATTGCTGATATCGAAAGACTGGAAGAAGTGTTCGACATTGTGGCTCGCATCGCCGAAAAACATACCAAAAGCCAGGTGGTCATCCGGCGCTACGATCACGAAACCGAAGATTTGGTTGTGGTCCACACCGCTCGCTGGGAGGAGTCTTCGCCGGTGAGCCGGGTGAGGTTGGCCGATCCCTACTTCGCGGCTTGGGTAGCCCGCAATATGCAAACACTGACCGTTTTAGATACCAAAACGATTCCTCCTGAAATAACCGGCCTAACGCCCACCGATCCAAAAACGGCTTCTTCAATTAGTACGCCCATAAAAATAGAAGGAAGGCTGTACGGCACCCTCGCCCTCACCTACCGAAAACCTCACCGTTTTGGTGATGACGACATCAACCTAATTGAAGGTCTAGCCCAGCAGTTAGCCATTGCCATTCAACGTTTAGAAGCCACAGCCGCCCAACAGGCCGCCGAACATCGCGCGATGACGGCAGAGGTGATGGGGTCTATCGGCCAGCAGGCTTTTGAATTGGCCCATCGGCTCAGCAACGATTTAGGGCTGGTCCGATCGTACGTCAATGATATTCGTGAAGAGTTAGACGGGCTGGAAGAAATCAACCTCACTATCGATAACAATCTGCAAAACATTGTCCACGATGTCCAACAGGTGTTGTCCTTAAGCGGCGATCTCAAACATGCGCTGACCAAAGAAGTTGATGTTGACCCGGCTGAAGTTCCCGTGAGCACGTTGCTTCACGAGTCGATGAAAGCTGTCTCCCCCCATGCCGCAAATGCACAGGTTCATTTCGAATTTAAGGAGGTCGATGAGGATGTTGAGATTTATGCGGTTCCAAAACAGGTAGCCGATATTTTTCGTAATTTATTTATGAATGCCATTGAGTCAATGCCCGATGGCGGTAAGATTACGCTGCAAACGCACAAGACCATGCGTTATGTAGAAATCAACGTCATCGACACCGGCATTGGTATCGCGGTGGAAAAGCAAGACCGAATTTTTGACCTACTATTCTCGACCAAAAATAGTACGGGCTTTGGTTTATGGAGTGCTCGCCGGGTTGCCCTTGAAAATGGCGGTGACTTGATTTTAAAGGAGAGTCAACCTGAACAGGGAACAACCTTTACCTTACGCTTGCTAAGAGCGGATGCCCAGTTTAGAGGTGACCTATGAAACCGCGCAAAATACTAATTATTGATTACCAGGAGGACTGGCGCAGACGTATTGCGGAGATGCTTCAAACCTCTGATTACGTCATTGAGACGTTTGGCGGCTATAACTACCCGGTAGACCAAATTAAGCCGGGACAGGAGCCGGATCTGGTCATTTTAAGCTGTAGCCACATTACTGGTGCCGAACTTCGTCTTGTTGAACAGATGTTAACCAAAAATTTAACCGTGGTGGTGCTATCGACCTCAATTCCCTGGGCCAAGATGCGGCGCGTCTTTTTGGCCGGGGCGGAAGATGTCACCGACAAACCATATACCCAAAAGCACCTGATAAACATTGTTGAAACGGCTCTGCAAAACGCAAAGCCCGTCGACAGTTATGAAGCAATGCAGCGAGAGGTGATGGATCAATGGACAAGCGTGCAGGACGCATTTTAGTGGTTGAGGATCGGCCTCAGTGGCAGAAGGTTCTCAGCGAAAATTTACAAAGAGATGGCTATCTGGTCGACACAGTCTCGACGTCGGCTCAGGCTCGCGAATGTCTGCAAACCAATTTCTATCATTTGGTTATACTGGATATTCGTTTGGACGAGTCGGATCAGACCAATACAGAAGGAATGTCGTTGCTTGACGAGTTAAACGCATCACTAGGTACATCGGTGGCAATTATTATGTTGTCCGGGTATGGCACCAAAGATCAGATGCGCTCCGCATTCCGCAATTTCAAGGTTATGGATTTTCTCGAAAAACAGCACTTCGACAATGTAAAGTTTCGCCAACAGGTGCAGCAGTTGTTTGCCACCGAAATACCCATCAATTTAGGCTTGAAAGTTTTCTGGCACAACGGCTACAAGTTTGATGATGTGGTGCTTAATCTCAAAATCAACCAATATCGCGTTGAGGCAGGCACTACATTGCAAAAACGTGCGGCCATCGAGCTAGAAGATTTACTGTGTCGTCTTTTTAACGAGGCCAAAGAGCTTATTATAAAACCCATGCGCTCTGGGTATAGCGGAGCCGGGGTCCTTCAAATACAGCCCTTCTTTGAAAATGGTGGCGGACAAGCTGTTGTCGTTAAATTTGGCGACGTCCGTAAAATAGATGAAGAATATCGTAATTTTCAGGCCCACGTAAAACCTTTCGTCGGTGGAGGACGTCGCACAGCTGCTCTCAACTTGCGGCGAACGGCTAATTTGGGGGGTATTACATACTCTCTTCTAGGAACGGAAGGGATGCAAGAGCATTTCGGTGATTTTTACCAACATGCCTCCGTCTCCGAGATAAAAGAGGTCATCAACAATCTCTTTCGTAACACCTGCGGAGCCTGGTATGCCAACCCTGGCAAACTTCAACCCCAATATTTAAACGCTGATTACGAGGATTTAATGGGCTTTACGCTAGGGCGCATTAAGCAGATCGTCCAGAACGAATTAAAATCGGTCGAGGTCACTGACCGGATTTATTTCAAAAACCTTGATGAGGAGCGGTCATTTAAAGACCCAATCGTCACCCTAACGGGCAAGCATCTGGTTCGGCCAACCTATATCTGCACAACGCATGGCGATCTTAACGGCAACAATATTTTAGTTGATGAGCGCAGGCAAGTGTGGCTGATCGACTTTCAACATACAAAACCCAGCCATATTTTACGGGATGTCGCAAATTTAGATGCAGTCGTTCGCTTTCAACTATTGCAAGCAGATGACGCCTCACTAATCGAGCGGCTGGCTATGGAAGAAAGTTTGTGCAACATTCAGCACTTTAGTCACATTGAAGATGTAACCGCTAATTTCACCACCGATAATCCTGCCTTAGCCAAGGCTTATGCGATTTCCCTTCACCTACGCCAAATTGCCCGTCAACTGGTTGCCCAAAATCCCAGCGATGATTTTAGCGAGTACCACATCGCGGCGCTATACCAAGCCTTTTACCACGTCCGTTTAAATACGCTCATATCCGAACAGCGCGAACATGCGCTTTTGAGCGCAAGTTTGATCATTGAGCAATTAGATGTATGAGGAATATATGCTCAATCCTATAAGGATTTTGGTGATTGATGATCACCAAAACTGGCAAAAAAAATTACCCGAACTACTGCAGCGACTGAATAATCCCGTTCAAGTCGATGTCGCCACCACCTATGAAGATGCCCTATGGCACATCGCCTCCAATTCGTATGATTTAGCGACAGTTGATCTATCGCTGGCAATCGATCAACATTCCGTATTGCAACCCTCACAATTGATGGGGCTTGATTTAGTACACGCTTTTCGAGAAAGTCAAAACAACGCTAATTGCAGTCTGATCATTCTCACCGGCTATCCAACTCTTGATGAAACAAAGCAAATGTTACGCAATTACCGCATCATAGATTTTATAGACAAAGGCGAATTTGATAATTACACGTTCATCGAACTGATTCAGAACACCCTCTTAGAAAGAAGCTCAGCCTAAGGTGCGTTGGATAGATAGTTGTTGGATTGTTGGATTTGCAGAATGTTCAGGTCTGTTATGATTTGGCTGGCGAGTTAGTCTGGTATCGCACTTTAGCGCGTAGAACCCCAGGTTGAAATTGCACCCACAGTTCATCGCCGATGAGCGTATACGGTTTCTCCAATATGTGATCGTGGCTGTAAGATAATACCCTGCGCAGATAAAAATCACTATCTCCCACAGAAATAAAAAGAGGCCAGGTCTCAGCCCCGCGTCCAAAATTAAAAGCCTGTTGAGCAGACCAGTTGGTGGGAACCTGACAATCGGCGGCAGAAGGCCAGGGGTAATGCAGAGCTACATCTTCTATCTGAGGCCGATGGGGTAGCGGCTGTCCCTGTTTCAGTTGCCCAATAGCCTCACGCAATAAATTACTCCCCTCAATCGCACAATGCTGCTCCAGTTCGGCTTCGGAAATCCCTTCAGGTCGCTCAAATGCAGTTTGAGCCACAATATCGCCGCTGTCCAAATCTTCAGCCATATGATGAAGCGTAACGCCGGTTGATCGCTCATCCCGGCGGGCGATCCAAAAGAGCGGAGCCGGGCCTCGGTAGCGAGGCAGAAGCGATGGGTGCAGATTAAGACATCCATAACGAGGCAATTGCAGCAGTTTCGAGGGAAATATGCGCGAAAAACAGGCCACAACAATAAGATCAGGAGTAAGGGTTGTTAAAAAATCCAACGTTTCGGGAGTAGTTAAAGAGTCAACCTCCCACACAGAAATGTTATTGTCCCATGCCCGATGGATTATATTGGGTTCCAGATACGGGTCAACCAGGGGTAAATCGGTTGTAAGCGGCTGAGGGCGAGCAACTAATTGAGGGTAAAAGGTTGAAGGGGATTGTGTCGCCGGTACGATAACGCCAATAAGGTCAACCTCTAGGTCAAGTAGTTGCTCAAGCGGAGGTATCGAAAAATGGCCGGTCATTCCAAAAAAGAGAACACGTAGCACAGGCAGATCACCAATTTTTGACTTTCAAATTGAGATTCTCTATAGTAAACAGATAATAACACTCGTTATTGAGCAACGAAATCCAATGTGAGAGAGAAACAAAATGTCTCGAATGGTTCAATGTGTCAAGTTAGGAAAAGAATTGCCCGGCATGGAAAATCCCCCTTTTCCCGGCGAACTGGGTGATCGCATCTACAACAACGTTTCTCAGGAAGGTTGGCAATTGTGGTTGGAACATCAGGTTTTGCTGATCAACCACTACGGTCTGGTTTTGGCCGACCCTAACCACCGCAAATTCCTGATAGAACAGCTAGAAGAGTTCTTTTTTGGTGAAGACGCTCAAATGCCGGAAGGCTGGACCCCTGAAGGTACACCGGGAGCCAGCGGCAAAGGTGGCGGGCCGTCAAGAAAGTAACTGGTGACTGGGGATTAGAGACTAAAGACAAGAGCTTAGTACGTCAAAGTCACGAACCTATAATCAATCTTTAGTTACCAATCTCCAGTTACTTATGTCCCCTAAATTACCGGCAGCATTGTTTCAATTGTGAAATCAAGCTGCTGGTGAGCCTGACGTAAAGCATGCTCTACTGCGTCCGGTGTTTGTCCCCTGGCAAAAATAAACCCAAGGTAGCTATCTCCCTCTGGTAGCGGGGTGAGCGGTTGGTTAAGTTTGGCCGTAATATCAACTGACTCAACGCCCGGCACCTGTCTGGCTGCCTCAACCCCCACCACAGCCTTCAAAATACCGGCCGTGGGGATAGGGATCATCATCACCCCGCTGGCTTCTGAGGTCCGGCTAAATGAGTCGATCTCGAGACCAACCGCCTGTCGTAAAATCAGCTCCTCCAAAGCCATGTTATCAAGTCCAAAACGTAG
>JAGRBZ010000037.1 GCA_020433805.1 Anaerolineae bacterium | reverse complement strand
ACACTGCGGCCCGGATGCGATTTACGTCAGCACATTAGGCGCGGCCAACGGCAACGGCGGTCCGGCCGGGATCGCCATGCTCGATCACTTTACCTATGATGTGCTGGGGTCCTGGGAACTCGACCGGGGCAGCCAGGAGTTGGGTTACGACTTCTGGTGGCACCTCACCCACGATGTCATGGTCACCAGCGAATGGGCCAAACCGCACCAATTTGCTCATGGTTTTCTACTCGATGAAGCCGTCAACGGTCGCTACGGCCATCAACTCCACTTCTGGGATCTTCGCAAGCGAAAGAATATCAAAACGGTTGATCTGGGCAAAGAATATCAGATGGTGCTTGAACTGAGGCCTGCCCACAATCCGGTGCAAACGTATGGATTTGCCAGCGTGGTGCTCAACACCACCGATCTGTCCAGTTCTGTATGGACCTGGTACTACGACAAAGGCGAGTGGGGCGTTAAAAAGATCATCGACATTCCGGCCCAACCCGCCGCTGAAGCAGATCTGCCGCCTGCTCTCAAGCAGTTCAAAGCCGTGCCGCCCCTGGTAACCGACATCAACCTGTCGCTGGATGATAAGTTCCTCTATATTTCTTGCTGGGGCACCGGCGAAATGTTGCAGTACGATGTCAGCGATCCCTTCAAACCCCAACTAACCGGCAAGATTGAAGTCGGGGGCATTGCGCGTAAGAAAGCCCATCCCAAATCGAACGGTTCGCTGTTGGGCGGCCCCCAGATGGTCGAAATCAGCCGCGACGGCAAGCGGGTTTACTTCACCAACTCGTTGTACACTGTGTGGGATGACCAGTTTTACCCGGACAAAATGGGCGGCTGGATGGCAAAGCTAGACGTTAACCCGAACGGCGGCATCGAATTCGACCCCAATTTCTTTGTCGATTTCGGCCAGGCCCGCGGACACCAGGTACGATTGGAGGGGGGAGATGCTTCCACAGATTCTTTCTGCTATCCCGGTTGATACGTTGGGTGAGTGGTTGGTCATGGCCGGTTTTGGCGCATATCATGGCCTCAATCCGGGAATGGGCTGGCTTTTTGCTCTGGCGCTTGGCCTACAGCAGGGCAGCGAGCGCGCGATCTGGCGCTCGTTGATCCCCATCACATTAGGGCATGCCGTCTCTTTGGTTATCGTGGCCGGGCTGGTGGTGGTCGGCAGTCACTATCTCCCGCCGGCGGCGCTGGCAACGCTAACCGCCGGAACGCTGCTGGCGTTCGGCATCTACAAGCTCTTTAACTACTACCGCCATCCGCGCTGGGTGGGCATGAAAGTCGGTTTCAAAGACCTGTTTGCCTGGTCGTTTCTAATGGCGACGGCCCACGGAGCCGGGTTAATGGTCGCTCCGTCGCTGGTGAGTATTGCTAATGCAAGTGCCCACGATCATCACGCGGCGCACGCGCACCAGGCCCATATGGCCATCGGCATGGGGTTATCGATGGGTGTCGTTATTCACACCGCCGCCATGATTTTGGTGATGGCCGTCATCGCCTGGATTGTCTACAAAAAGGTCGGGCTGGCCGTCTTGCGCACCAACTGGGTCAACTTCGATCTCATCTGGGCCGTGGCGCTAATCGTGGTCGGCGGCTTTGGCATAGGGCAAGTGCTGTTTTAGCATAAAACAAAAAAGGCGTGGCAAATGGAACTCCGTTTGCCGCGCCTTTTTCTTTTAAAGAGGCATCACTTCAAATTAGGATGATTAACCCTCTTTTATAACTCGATCTTTGTACCCAATACTTGCAAGAACTTCGCGATCCATTCCGGATGAGCCGGCCATGCCGGTGCGGTAACGAGATTGCCATCGATATGGGCTTGATCGATCTCAATATTCATATAACTCCCACCGGCCATCTTAACTTCCGGGCCAACGGCCGGATAGGCCGAACAACTTCGCCCTTCCAGCACGTCAGCCGCCGCCAGAATCTGCATCGCGTGGCAGATAGCGGCAACGGGCTTATCGGCCTCAAAGAAATGGCGCACGAGAGCGAGCACATTGTCATTAATGCGCAAATATTCCGGGGCGCGGCCACCAGGCAAAAGTAGCGCGTCATAGTCGGCCGGGTTGATCTCCTCGAAAGAGGCGTTAAGCGTAAAGCGGTGGCCTTGCATTTCGCGATAGGTCTGATCCCCTAAAAAGTCGTGTATCGCCGTAGCGACACTGTCACCCGCTTGCTTATCAGGGCAAACGGCGTGGACGGTGTGTCCCACCGCTTGCAACGCCTGAAACGGCACCATATTTTCATAATCTTCAACATAATCGCCGGTAATCATCAAGATTTTTTTAGCAGCCATAGTTTTACTCCTTTGTGTAAACATTTATTGGACTGTAAATAGATAGTAGAGTGTGCTTTACAGAGAAAAACGGGGGGCAAATGGTTTGTGCTAAGAACCGACAGTAATTATACACGCGTCCGCCGGTCTTGTCTATTGAAAAAAGATAGGTCCAGTTTTCTTGCCGAGAGCATATGACCATCAAAGTAATCTGCCCTTTGAGCCGCTTTCTCGACCAAATTGTGAAACTGGGACAATCTTAGGCTATAGCGTACCAACAGCATCTTTTGTTTGCCGCCGGTTTTGGCTTATAATTCGGCTTGCCACGGAGAGAAACCAATGGAACAGCCAACCGGACAAACCGCCAAACCGTTCGACGGTCAAGCCCCGCGCCAATTAACGCCCTTTATTGGTCGACAGCAAGAGTTAGCCGAACTTGAACGCCTTGTGGGCGATCCTCCCTGCCGACTGCTTAGCCTCATAGGAGCGGGCGGCACGGGTAAAACCCGACTGGCCCTCGAAACCGCGTTGCGACTCGAACATCACTTTGCCGACGGCGTCACCTTTGTCCCCTTACAAGCTGTCTCCTCGCCCGAATTTCTGCTGCCGGCCATCGCCGATGCCCTCGATGTCGGCCTCACCGGCTCCAGTGATCTCCAAACGCACCTTCTCAATATGCTGCGCGATAAACAGATGCTGCTGGTACTCGATAATTTTGAGCAGCTTGTGGGCATAGAAAGCAGCGATATTCTGCTTCAGATTCTTAATACCGCCTCCCAAGTGAAGCTTTTGGTTACATCGCGCCAGGTGCTCAACCTACAAGAAGAGTGGCTCTATCCGCTGGCCGGTCTGACCGTTCCTACCAATACAGACGTCGATGGTTGGGCCGATGTCGACGCTGTGAAACTGCTGGTTGAACGGGTGCGCCGGGTGCGCCGCGATTTTTCCATCGAGACGGAAGCGGATGGCATTGTTCGTCTGTGTCGGCTGGTGGAAGGGATGCCCTTGGCCTTGGAACTGGCAGCCACCTGGACAAAAACCCTCTCTTGCGCCGATGTAACCGATGAAATTCAACGTGGCCTCGATTTTTTAAGTACAACCCTGCGCGATATTCCCGAGCGCCATCGCAGTATGCATGCCATCTTCGACCAGACCTGGCAGCGGCTGACACCGGCCGAGCAGAATATATTCAAGCGATTGTCGGTCTTTCAAGGTGGTTTCCGTCGCGATGTGGCCAAAATCGTTGCCGCAGCCACACTGCCCCTTTTAACCAGTTTGGTTGATAAATCGCTGCTGCGGTGGGAGTCGGACAGTCAGCGTTACCAGGTTCATGAACTTTTACGCCAGTATGCCGGCGACCTTTTCGCCCAGATGCCGGAAGAAATGCAGCGCTGCTGCGATGTCCACGCCCGCTACTATATGACCTACCTGGGTGATCGTTTCGATGCCCTTACCGGCGGACAGCAACTTGCCGCGCTGGCTGAAATAGGGCGTGAGCTAGACAACATTCGTGCGGCCTGGGCATGGGCTGTCAAACACAGCCTCAGGGCCGAGCTTGAATACGCGGCTATGGGGTTGCACACCTATTATCAATATCGGGGCCGTTTTCAAGAAGGTGTCGATGCCTTTGCGCCCGCCCTCAGCGCCATCGAACAGATGGCGTCATCCCCGGAACGGGATTACACCCTGGCTGTGCTGTTGAACTGCTCCGGCTGGCTGGAGATGCGCTTTGGCCGCATGCAGGCCGCCCGCGATATGCAGGAACGCGCCCTGGCGCTGTACGAGCAGCACAACCGCCCCCCCGCTCCCGGCCAGGGCACCGACCCGTTAACCGCCCTGTCGCAGTTGGCCGCAGCCCGTGGCGATTATGAGCAGGCCCTGGCCTTAGGCCAACAGGCCTGGCAGCGCGCCGCCGACCGTTCGGATGTAAAAAACAAAGCCTTTGCCGGTTTTGGCTTAACCGGCGCAGCCCTCTCTCAGGGCGATTATGAAACTGCATCGCAGTACGCCCACCAGACGCTCGCCCTGGCCCAGGAAGCCGGTAATCAATGGCTGATGGCCTACATCTACAATCTTTTAGGGCTGATTAACCAAGCCTTGGGTCAGCTATCGACCGCTGCTGATTATTTTCAAGCCAGTTACACCCTAAAAGAAGAACTCGACGACCCGGAAGGGATGGCCCTGGCCCTGACCAATTTGGGAGAAATCGAGCAGGCCCGGGGCAACTATCAGCATGCCCACAATTTATACCACCAAAGTCTGGCCATCTACGAAAAGATCGGTGACCGAGGCGGTCTCGTAGCAGCCTTTCAGGGCTTGGGGATGACCGTGCATCGGCTGGGGCATAACCACCGGGCGCATCCCTACTTTCACCAAGCCTTGAGCGTAGCCGTCGAGGCCCACATCGTGCCGCTCATCCTGTCGGTGCTGGTTGAGATTGGTGCTTATTTTCTCGAAAGCGACCACGAGGAACAAGGTGTCGCCACACTCACCTTTATCCGGCAGCATCCCGCTTGCGACCAGAGAACTAAGGATAAAGTCAACCACTGGCTTGATAGGCATCCCTCTGTCACTCCATCTCCGGCTGTAGCTGCCCGCTATGGTCCCGATTTAAAGCACCTCACCGACACCGTCGTGGCGGAACTCTCCAAACCGATCACCCCAACCAATACCCCTTCCGCTGCCCATCAACAGCTTCAACCGCACGACCAACCTCTGATAGAACCTCTCAGCGATCGCGAATTGGAAGTGCTGCAACTTTTAACCGAAGGGTTAACCAACCAGCAAATCGCCGATAAGCTGTTTGTTGTTATCGGCACCGTCAAAAAGCACACCAGCAATATCTACGGCAAACTGGGTGTCAGCAATCGCACCCAGGCTATCGTCCGTGCCAGGGAATTGAACTTGTTGTTGTAAAATCGAAGGAGTAACGTCGCATAGGTCGTGAAGGTTGTTTTCGTTAGCAGAGAGAGGCTGCTCAAAACAAGGTAACGATGCGGTCCCAATCTCTTTTAGAAAACATACGGAGCTAAACATTGCTTGAATCGAACTGAACGCTTCCATCAAGGAAAGCGAAATAAGCAGCAATTGACAATCAATAAGGGATAATTAATAATTATTTCTTGAAAAGCTTTTGTCGATTGAAGTTTTTGAATAGCGCAGCAAGATCAGTAAAAGCTTAGACTGAACACTTACATAACTTTAAATGATTTAGCGTGAAGCAGGAGATTAAAATGGCATCGCAAATACCATTCGTTGTCTCTGATCCGGCAATTATGATGGGCAAACCCACAATTGCGGGAACTCGAATTACAGTTGAACTGATTTTAGAAAAATTAGCAGCGGGTGAAACTGTCGAGGAAATTTTGGAAGCGCATCCGCGTTTAACGCGTGAAGCTATTCAGGCTGCATTGGCCTTTGCTGCCGAAGCATTACGGGCCGATGTTATTTATCCCTTTGTTGAGACAACCCCTTGAATATTCTGGCCGATGAAGGTATCGATGGACCTATTGTTACCCACCTTCGACAAGTGGGCCATTTTGTTCACTATGTTGCTGAGTGGCACCAGGGATCTCCGATGAAGCGGTGTTGGATTTAGCAAATCAAGCTGCCGTATTATTGATAACCGCCGATAAAGATTTTGGTGAGTTGCTTAACGCATTTTCTGTAGTAACCTCAAAAGCCGTTCGTATCCGCCGCCGTAAGTCATAAAAACAGCTCGTAAAATCACGCAGGTTAGAATAAGCTCTTAAAATCCACAATCACCATTTATCGCTAGCTCAGTATATTTTCCTGCTGTAACCTAATCCCTCCACAATAGCCTCAAAACCATCTTAGCCAAACAAAATAAGACAATGACCATTCTTTCGGAAATTCCGGCGAAACCTTCTCAGCGGTCATCGTCAAAACAATACGAGTTAAGCCAATCCAAACCTGCTTCGGCAGGGTTTACGCTCCCCTCACCCCATATCAACCCTAAGGTTGACTTTCGTCTACTGAACTTGTCTCCATTGTTTGATAAGATGTTGACCATCTAATCAATTTTATTTCGTCAAGGAGACAACACAATGATTACCGCAAGCTTAAACAATTTACAACTGCAAGAAACATGGACTGAAAACGACGCAACGCAGCGCTGCCAATCCACCTTTCCCTTAGCCGGCCCGCTCGGCACCGAGAATTCGAGCATCGTCTATTTCGAACTGGCCCCTGGCGATCACCTGGGCCGCCACACCGACAGCGCCGAAGAAGTTCTCTTCATCGTCGCCGGTACCGTCGAAGTAACGGTTGGTGATGAGCAGGGCCAACTCGCACAGGGCGACCTGGCTATCGTGCCGACAATGGTGCCGCACGACCTGCGCAATATCGGTCAGGAAACCGCCAAAGTAGCCGGCTTCTTCGGTAGCCCGCGCCTGGTCGCCACCTTTGATAACGCCTGGCAGCCGTTCAACTCCCACGTGGTCGATACCGAAGTTGTCTTCGCCCAGCCGGCGTAGTCCTACCTATCAATCGTTCCAGGATATAACATCATCAAAAATTCATTGGAGATCAGAGATGAGGAGATTGGTTCTAAAAATCTCCTCATCTCCCACGTTCGTTATCGTTGAAATTATTCTACTAATCTTAAGAAAACCAAGGAGTCTAAAAATGTACGCCCAACAACAACTCATAGAAGAAGTTACCGAACAAAAACAACTAACCATCCCCGTCAGCGAGCACCTTTTCGACGAAGATGTCCATCTCACCGGCTTAGTCGAATACGGCATTAGCTGGGCCGATCTGACAAGCGGCAAAGCAGAAATCCCGCTAACCGGTGCCCGCTTCGATATCTCTTTTGAAGGCACCTTTGCAGGGCCACGCATGAAGGGAAAGATCGTCGGGGTCGATTACCTGACGGTTCGCGCCGATGGCCGCTTTAAACTCGATCTGCACGCCCACCTCGATACTGACGACGGCGAAATCATCGACCTCTATGAAGACGGTATCCTCATCGCTCCCGATCCGGACGATGAAGAGCGCATTGCTCAAATGCGCCTTAACTTCGAATTTGTAACCACCTCGTCCAAATATGCTTGGCTCAACCAGGTTCAAGGCTGGGGACGCGGCTGGGTCGATTGGAAGACAGGTAAAGTGGTAATGCACGTTTACGCGGCTTAGGAAGGAAAAAGCAAGATATAAATGAGATAACATTCTCACCGGATGTAGTGCGTATTGCGTAGTGCGTATCATTGTAATCTGACCACTACGGAATATGCACTACGCACTATTTCGCCGAATATGATTTTACAGACGACTAAGAAAACGAGGTACATCATGAACAACACCATCTACGACACCATCGTCATCGGAGCGGGGCAGGCCGGTTTGGCCGCTGGCTATCACTTGCAGCAAGCCGGGCTGCGCTTTGTTATTCTCGAAGCGAGTGACGAGCCGGTTGGCTCCTGGCCTCACTACCACGATAATCTGGCCTTGAATTCACCGGCCCGCTATTCATCGCTGCCCGGCCTGCCGTTTCCCGGCGATCCCAACCGCTATCCGGTTCGCGATGAGGTGACGGCTTACTTGCGCCACTACGCAACCCATTTCAAACTGCCGGTTATCACCAAAGCCAAAGTTCTCAACATCGAACAAACTGGCAAGCTCTTTCGTGTGCTGGTCGCGGGTCGAGGCTGCTACCTGGCTCGAACTATCGTAGCCGCTACCGGTTTTTTCCATCATCCCAACATCCCTATCCTGCCCGGTCGCGACCAATACCGAGGGCGCGTGCTGCACACCGCCGCTTATCATACCCCCGAACCGTTTCACGGTCAGCGCGTCGTCATTGTCGGCGGAGCTAACGGTGCCGTACATATCGGTATGGAGCTAGCTCAGGTCGCCAATGTGACGTTATCGACCCAGCGACCAATTCGCTATTTACCGCAGAACCTGCTGGGGCAGGATATCCACTTTTGGTTACGGCTGACCGGCCTCGATAACCGGCAGTGGTTAGGCGAAAAAAGTATGCTGGTTTACGATAGCGGCGAAGTTAAAGCCAAGATTGCGGCCGGTCGACCCGATCAAAAAGCGCTCTTTCAAAGCTTCACCCCTGACGGCGTCATGTGGAGCGACGGCCACCGTGAAAAAGTCGATGCGGTTATCTTCGGCACCGGCTACCGGCCCCATCTGCCCTACTTAGCGGGCTTGGGCGCGCTGGATGAAACCGAACGTGTGCTGCATCAACGTGGTGTCAGCACAACCGTGCCGGGGTTGTACTACGTCGGCCTCATTAGACAGCGCAGCGTAGCCTCAACCACCTTACGCGGTGCGGGCGTCGATGCCCAGGTGGTCGTCAAACATCTGCGGCGTTACGCTCTGGCCCAGCAAGCGTCCGGTGGTCGGTCGATCACGCACAAAGCGCACGCATGGGCCATCCGTAGCAGCGAATGGGCCGGCTTGATCACCATGATGCGGCTGGCCTTAAAAGAGCAGCATAACACCTCGCCCCGGCTGGTAGGCGAAGCATTGGTTCGATCAGCCGTCGTTAGCGCCGGCTTTTTGGGATTGGGCAGCGCGACCCGCCTTTACTCTACGTTTGAGTCAGGTAATTGGTAGGACGATCTCTAATTACCGGTTACCAATTACTACTCTCTGAAATAGAAAGCTATTTGGTTCTCATCCTTGTAACCGATTTCGGTTTGCGCTATCAACCTAATTAACTGAATAGGTCAAAGATTAGTCACTTGACTAACCACCAACTCCGCCAAGTAACGGGTGTGCTCGGACTGTTTTTGGTTTAAACTAATAATAAGAATGGAAAAACATGATCAAGAACCTGTATCGATATACTTTATGGAGAATAAACATGGAACATAAATTTAGTTACTACATTCTTATGGGACTTATCATTGGCGTGTTCATTGGAACGGGACTGGGGACCGCGACTGAATATATCATCTTCAGGATCGGAGTCGGCGCTCTTTTTGGAACGTTTATCGGCTGGTTTATTGCCGCTGCTGTTCTTGAAGGCGAAAAAAAGAAGAGAAGACATAGTGTCCGCCCAGGTGCCCAAAATGGTGAGCCGCAAGGCGAAAGGCCTCCTTTCTATATAGAATAACTGTAATTACTCAGCTATCATGTCATTTCGTAGCCGAAGGCGGAGAAATCCCTACAGCGTTCAATTACAAACATTCTTCTGAGGGATTTCTCGCTCCTATCATCGCTCGAAATGACATACCTGAGTAGTTACGAATAACTTACAAAGATTGTTGGACAGCACAAGCAACGATGCTTTCAGAAATGGCCCGCCCCGGCATATTTCGCCAGCACTACTTTTTCGCTATAATACCCTCTACCCTCTTATCCCAAGCTTTACAAGGACACGATGTGTTAGAGATTCGGCTGCTCGGCGGCGTTGCCATAAAAGAAGATGATCGGCTGGTCGATGGCTTGGTCTCCCGTAAGGCCGAGGCCTTGGTCGCCTATCTGGTCTGTACGGGCCGCACCCAATCGCGCGAGGCTCTGGGCGATATGTTCTGGGATGATCGCTCCCAAAGCAAAGCGATGGGCAATTTACGCGTTATCCTCACCAGCCTGCGGCAGCAGTTGGGCGAATATGTCGATATCCGTCGCCAAACCGTTGCGTTTAACATCGACAGCAATTACTGGCTCGATGTCGCCGAACTGACCAGTCTTACGGAGATGCTGCAAAATGAAGCAGCCGGTGCCGATCATCTCTCGCGAACGACCGTTAAACAGCTCGAGCGCGCGGTCGAGTTATACCACGGTGATTTCCTGGCCGGCTTTAATCTGCGCGATGCTCAGGGCTTTGAAGAATGGGCTCGCTTCGAACGCGAACGTCTGCGCCACTTTATCATCCAGGCGTTGCACCTGTTGGTGGCCTACTATCTGCGCAGCGGAGACTATCAGCTCGGTCTCAATTATGCCACCCGGCTAACCGAGCTAGACTCCTTCAGCGAAGAAGCCCACCGGCAGATGATGCTGCTCTTGGTGCGCACCGGCCAGCGCAATGCCGCCCTGCGCCAATACGAAAGCTGCCGCCATATTCTGGCCGATGAATTAGGCGTCGATCCGCTGGAGGAAACTACGCTTCTCTACCAGCGCATCAAATCGATCTCAACCGTTGGTGCCCACAATCTGCCGCCGCAGCATACGCCTTTTGTCGGCCGCACCGCCGAACTGATGCTGCTCAGCAGTTATCTAACCCAATCGGACATCCGCGTGGTGACGCTGGTTGGCCCCGGCGGCATCGGCAAAACCCGGCTAGGCACGCAAGTGGCGCTGGAAAATCGAACGGTCTTTCTCAACGGCGTCTGCTTTGTCCCCCTGGCGGCCGTTCAGTCAGCCGACTCTTTGGTGCCGTCGATCATCGAAGCCCTGCAACTTTCCGTCTCCAGCTCCGAGCGCCCCAAAACCCAACTGCTCGATTACCTTCGCAACCGCGAACTGCTGCTTTTCCTCGATAATTTCGAGCATCTGGTCGATGGCGGCATTGATTTCATCCTCGATATTCTCCAGGCCGCCCCGGAGGTCAAACTGCTGGTCACCTCTCGCGAGCGATTGAATATTCACGGCGAGCGTGTCTTCGAAGTCGGTGGCCTACCCATCCCCCCCGATAACGATCAAACGACCGCCACCCACAGCGCCATGCAGCTCTTTTTGCAAAGCGCCAACAGCACCCGCGCCGGCTTCAGCCCCGATGCCGAAGCCCTAACCCAAATTGCCCGCATCTGTCGTCTGGTGGAGGGCATGCCGCTGGCTATCGAGCTGGCCGCAGCCTGGGTTCACGTGCTGTCGTGCCGGGAAATCGCCGAAGACATCGAGCGCAACCTGGGCGCTCTCAGTGCGCCAACGCGCAATATTCCGCAGCGTCACCGCAGCTTGCGGGCCGTCTGCGACTACTCGTGGGAACTCCTGTCGGCAGATGAGCAGCAGGTTTTTCAAAAATTTGGCGCGTTTGTCGGTCGCTTTGATCGCGAAGCTGCCCAGCGCGTAACCGGCGTGTCGCTGCTAACGCTTTCAGCTTTGGCCGATAAATCGCTGGTGCGGCGCTCCGCAACCGGCCAGTACGATGTTCACGAACTGCTCAGACAATACGCCGCCAAAAAGCTGGCCGACGACCCCGCCGAACTGGAAAATACGCTCGACCGGCACGCCGGCTACTACGCCGCGCTGCTGCGTCGACGGCAAGCCGAATTTGAAACCGACTCCAAGCCCCAGGCTTTGGACGCCATCGAAACCGCCATCGACAACATTTTAGCCGGCTGGCAGTGGAGCCTCATCCGCGGTCGCTACGCCGATGTGCGCCTGGCCCTCGACGGGCTGTTTTTGTTTTATGAAACGGGCGGTCGATTGTGGGAAGGTGCCAGACTGTTTGAGCGATCGGTGACCGTTTTGGAGCTTCAAAACACAGCTACTGACAGCGACGATTCAAAGGAGGTGTCCGGTTTGATCGGTTCGCTTCTACTGCGGCAGGGACAACTGCTGCACCGGCTGGCGTCCTATACGGAGGCCGAAGAAACACTGCGCCGCAGTATCAACCTGCTTCGGCCGCTCGATGAAAATCGCGCGTTGGCGCTGGCCCTGGAGCAGTTCGGTGGGCTGCTACACAATGTGGGCCGCCACGCAGAAGCCCAAGAGCAATTACAGACCAGTTTAGATATGTGGTCAACCATCGATGATGAAGCCGGTATCGCCCGCCTCAAAAATCGTCTCAGTGCCTTGGTGTAGGCCAAAAATTTGGTCGGCGATTATAGAACTTACGTAGTTCGAGACCCTAAAGGTTTCCGAAGTTATGTATCAAGCAAAAATTTAACACAACTGCGCTTGTATTTTGTCTTAAAGTCAACCTATAAAACCTTTAGGGTCTGATTTTTTCCAATTGCGTAACGTCTAAATTAATCATCTAAAATTAATCAGACGCCGTTATACTACAAGGGCAATGCTACCTATGGGGGATTGCCAATTTCCTTGACACTTGGTACTATTTTTGCGAGGAGATTTTGGCAAGTTCGTTGGAGGAGCGTAAGGTACTTGCAATGTGCCATACCTAACTTGCTAAGAATACTCTAGGAGATTTTTTATGACTTGGGGAAGAGTAATTGATACAAGGCGCGCCTTGGCTTTATTTTTTGTCTTGGCTTTTGTCGTAATTCTGGGATTAGTTTTATGCCTTTCGGCTCTGGCTAATATTCAAATCATCTCGACCAACTCAGACTTACTCACTGCACCGCTCTCGCTACTCAGCCAGCTTTTGTAACCACCTAAACTTTAATTTTACAGCCTATGCGCATCCTGCACATTTTCTGGCGCGAATACTGGGGAAACATCACCCGCCCCAGTTATTTACTTTTTACGTTTGGATTTCCTCTTTTTATGGTTGCACTTCCTTTGGGTGGCGGGCTTGTCCTGGCTCTGGCCCTAAAAAGTGCGATGCCCCCCACCGATCCTCGCCCTGTTGGTCTCGTTGATCAAGCTTACGTTGTTGATGACGCCGCAATCCCACCCCACAACCCGGTCGAAATTCTCTTTTTTGACGATGTTGATGCGGCCAAACAGGCCCTTTCACAAGAAACTATTCAAGCCTACTATCATATCCCCGCCGACTATTGGGAAACCGGGCAGGTCATCATCGCTTATGATGTCGCGCCCACGCCACCTATCGATGGAATGATCAGCCGATGGATTGAAGACCAAATCAAAGCCGAAGTTCCGGCCCGCATCCTGGCCCGCGTCGATACGGGTCCTTCGATTACTCATCAAGGCTTAACGGGCGACAGCGCCCAATTCGACGCTATGAGTATGATTGCTCCCATAGCTGTTTTTGTGGTTATTTACATGTCACGCCTTATCAGCTCCTTCACCGCCAGCTATATGTTCGACAGCATCACCAACGAAGCCGAAGATCGGACGCTGGAGATCCTCATTACCACGGTCACACCCCTTCAATTTATTTTAGGAAAATTTTTTGGGCTGCTGGCGGTCGGTTTGACCCAGATAGGCATGTGGTTTGGAGCCGCTGCGGTAATTGTTGTGGGCGTAGGATATGTCTGGGGCATCGATGTGGTTAGCCCGGTACTAACCTGGCCCTATCTTGGTCTGATGGTGAGCGTGTTGGTCGCAACGTATTTGATCGATCAGATTCTGGCGGCGGCTTTGGGTTTGAAGCGCGTTAGCGGCGGATCGGGCCATCTGCTTTTTAATAGCCTCAACGCGGTCTTGACAATAGCCTTGCTTTACGCCATGTATTTTGTGCCGCGCAACCCCGATACACCTGTGGCGGTGGCGGCCAGCCTTTTTCCGCTTACGGCTTCCGTATTTTTACCCTTACGAGTCGTCATCAGCGAAGTGCCGATCTGGCAAACGGTGCTCAGTCAATGTTTGCTGTGGGCCTCGGTAATCGGTGGGTTGTTCTGGCTGCGTGAACTGCTTCAAGCCAACCTGGTCGCTAATGCCCAGCCAACCACCTGGCAAGCGATTTTTAACGACCGTTGGCGCGACCTCAAACGGCTGGCGACGAGAACCAAATAACGATGTCCAAATTACTTACGGTCGCCCAGCAAGAAATTCGGTTTCATTTGAGCCAACGCTCTTTCTATATCACGCTGATAGCCATGCCGCTGGTTTTTGCCGCTTTGGGAGCGCTCCCAAGACTACAAAACGCAGTGGAGAGGGCACCTTTGCCGCCCGTTGAAACCGTGTTGAATTTAGGATCGGAAACGTTAACTGCGCCGGTGGGCATTGTCGATCATGCCGGTCTGATTCAGGATTTCGATCAGTTTCAGCCGTTTGAGAGTGTAGACGCCGCCGACGAAGCGCTCCGCCGCGAGACTATCGAAAGTTACTACGTCATCGCCACCAATTATTTGGAAAGCCGGCAGGTGGTTGAGTACAGCCAAGATCCGCAACTGTTGTCAGAGCACGATGCCGCTGTGCGAGCCTTGCTGCGCGATAACTTGCTTCAATCTCTCGATAATCCCAACTTGGCGGCACGGCTGGCTCACCCGGTTGAATGGGAGCGACAAGGCCCGCCGCCACCGGTGGCTCGTTTTATTCCGGCGGACATGGATTTGAGCCGATTGGTCTCAGCCGGATTGGTCATCGGCTTGTTTATTTATCTGATCAATGCCGGAGGTCATTTACTGCTGAGAGCTTTGCAGCGTGAGGTCAAAGCCCACGTGCTGGAAGTGATGATGGTTAGCACAACGCCGGAGCAGTTCATCGGCGGTAAATTGGTAGGGTTAACGGTCCTCACGGTGCTGCAAGCCGGTTTGGCGCTTACGGCTGCCGCGCTGGTCTACGGCCAAAATCCCGACGGCTCAGGCCCGGCCGCCCTGCCGATAGTTCTGCTGGCTTTGAGCGTGCCCTATCTACTGCTGGGTTTTTTAACCACCTGTGCGCTGCTGATGGGTATCGCCGTATTATGGCCCAACTTCAAAGAGAGTACGTTGCTGCTGGCTGCGTTTCGATTTGTGAGTTTGATTCCCCTGATCGGAACGCTGTTTATTTTGCCCAACCCCGGCGGCCCTATCGCGATGGCTCTAACGCTGCTGCCAATAACGTCTCACCTGTTGATGCCGTTTCATTTGTTGGTTGAAGCCGTGCCGCTGTGGCAGTGGGGCTTAGGCTTGGTGCTGTTGACGCTGTGGACTATCGCTTGCCTGTGGTTCAGTATGCGGCTGTTTCGCCTAAACGGTCTGCTAACCGGCCGAAACGTATCTCCCAATTTGATATGGCAGGCCATGTGGCGTTAAAATAGAAGAGACCGATACTATTGAATGAGGACCCCGTGAGCGAAAAGACAATTTTATGCATCGAAGATAATTTCCAGAATCGCATTCTGGTTAGTCGCATCCTGACATCACGCGGCTATAAAGTGATTGAAGCCGCCGACGGGCTTGAAGGCATGGAGATGATTCGATCTCTTAAGCCACCGCTTGTTTTACTTGATATCGACCTGCCCGGTATGGGCGGCATCGAGATTGTCGGCCATGTGCGAGCCGATGAGGCGCTGCGTCACATCCCCGTTATTGCCCTAACCGCCTCGGCGATGCAGGGCGACAAAGAGCGCTTTTTGAAAGCCGGCTGCGATGATTATCTCTCGAAACCAATCCAGGTTAAAGAACTGTTGGATATGGTTGCAGAATATTACCCCGAGTAATCCATTTTCTTGCCTATACGTTGAATTTCTTTCGGGCGAAAGATGATACCTTTACTTGTTACTTAGATGAAACCACTTTCAAATCGCTAACCGGCACTTGACCATGCTGACTGGTGAAGGTGAGCGTTTGCGACCCGGACTGCTGCTGACTCACGCCGCCAATTTGATGATCGCCGGTGTCGTAAATGGTGGTTTTACCGTTGGCCTCGATGACCAGCCGTCTCGTTCCGGCAAAGTAGGCATACCGCATATTGTTTTGTCCGCCGGAACTGTTGGGCGAACCAAAGTCAGCCGGCCACCAATTGCCTGAGGCCATTGGCTGGAATGACATCGTTCCCATCGTTGAACCGCTCGATTTTGATGCTTTGGCTTTTGATTTTCCTTTACTCGACTTCGCCGGTTCCGGTGTTCCGTCACTGCTTTGCCACTGGTTTTGGCCGGAAACCTGCTCAACTTCGACCGGTTGGTTGGTCAGCGCAGTTGCCAGCTCCAGGCACAGATTGTTGACTGTAGCCTTAAGATTATTGTTGAACATATCGCCAATCATCAGCATACCGCCCTGCATCCACTGGCCCGAACCACCCAACTCCGGGTGGTTAAATTGGGCCATCGTCAAATTGCCGCGCTGTAAGGCGTCAGCAAGAACTTGCACCGCCTCGGGGCTGACGCCATACTTTTTGGCTAATTTTTTGATTTCCTTTTTCTTCATCCCTTATTTCGCTTTCTCTACTAAATAAGCCGGCCCTCCGCAACTTTTACCACCTGCCCGCCCACAAAAACGTCGATGTCGTCACCTTTGGGTTGCGCGCGCAGCTTGAGCAGTGATGGTCGATTAATCTCGTAGCCCTGTTCTACCCGCACGTCAATACGATCGCTGCCGAAGTAGCGATGTTTAACCAGATAGCCGGCCAGACAGCCGTTGGCGCTGCCGGTGGCCGGATCCTCATTAACATTGAAGTGGGGGGCAAACATACGCGCGTTAAGGTCGTTTTCGGCGCTGTAGGGTTCGGGGCAGAAGATAAATACCGCTTTGGCCCGTTCTGAGTTTTTAATAAAATGGTCAAACTTCTCTTGGTTGACCCGGCAACGTTTTATTGCCGACAGAGATTGTAGCGGAACAAGAACGAAAGGCAAACCGGTTGACACATCTTGAATGGGAAAGCGGGTGTCGAAATCGTTAATTTCAAGGTTGAGCGCCGCTGCCAGCGCTTCGGGTTCGAACGTTGGGCCAAAGCTGGGCGGACGCTGGTGCATCCATAATTCGCTCGGTTGATCATCGCGATAGCTAATTGACACAGGAATTTGGCCGACTTTGAGGTTAAGAGTGATCTGCTCAACCGGCTCGCCCATAATCTCTTGCTGAATAACAAAAGCTGTACCCAACGTAGGATGTCCGGCAAACGGCACTTCATGGACGGGCGTAAAAATACGGACATCGTAACCGCCGTCGCGCGACTCATCCCGCAAAATAAAGGTGGTTTCTGAGTAGTTCATTTCCAGGGCGATGGTCTGCATCTCATCGGTTGAGAGCGACTCGGCCCCGCGCACAACAGCCAATTGGTTCCCGGCATATTTTTTCTCGGCAAAAACATCGACAATGTAAAACTGCATGATAGCTCCTTAAATTTGTTTGGTTTTGCCGAAAGGAATAGTCGCAACTCACTCCGGCAAAAATTGGGTAGAGAATTCATAAGTGTTCAGCTATCAGCGTTCAGCCGTCGTTACCGGCGTTGTAGTCGGAAATTTGATCTAAAATACTGAAGTCAATTTGAAATCGAAATTTTTGGCCGAGATTTTAACAGATAGAGTAGGGGCGACGGCAATCGGCCTTGATGGTGGTGGTGGAAAGGATGGCCCCAATCTGATTGCCTCGCCCGTGGCCGGGGTCATCATCGGTGTTGACGCGACGGATATCGTGGGGCAACGGGGGCGAGTCAACGTCATTGGGCAACCTGCCGTAAACGGGTGCTTCGTTGACGTTGCCGTCGCCCCTACCGGCTGCTTACTTGAAAAATTTTGGTTTCGCTCTGTTTTCAGTATAGAATGCGGTTCATGTCATTTCGATACCAAAGATAAGAAATTCCTCAGAACGTTGTTTACAACCGATCAAAATGAAAAAACTGAAAACTGAAAACTGAAAGCTGACAGCTAAAAGCTGAACGCTCATAAACATCAATTCTAACGGGCCGGGCGGGTTGTTACAACGTCCAATAAGGGCTGATTGATTCAGTCCAATTTTAACTCGGTGGGCAATTGGTACATTTTTGTGTCCCAATCATAATAGGCGCGTTGGCCGTCGATGGTTTTGTAGAAGTGGGTGAAACCGGCGGTCAGCATCTCGTGTACCCAGAAAGCCACCGGTAAATTATGCGACTCTATCAGCTCGGCCATCGTTGCCACGCCGAGTTTGTCCCACAGTTCGAAGGGGCCGGCCTGGTAGGCAAAGCCCCAGCGCATGGTATCGTCAATGCTCTTCAGATTGTAGGCAATGTGCGGAGCGCTAGAGGCGGCATAAGCCAGCTCGAAGCTGAGCACAGAGCAAACAAACTCCGCACCCCGATCCCCTTTCCAACGCTCGTCAAGCAGCGCTGTGACCCGCCGACCCAAGTCTTCGATGTCACGTACGGCCTCGACCGCTGGAAATGTAGGTGTCTCAGGTGTAATATAATCGAGCTGGTCAACGTTGAGCGAGAGGGTGAGCCGCTCGTTGATATCGGGCAATTTTTTGTAAAAGCCCTGGTCGGTTTTGTTACCGAGCCAGCGGCGTTCCATCACTATATCCAGCAATTGGTTGAGTTTAGGGTCTTGGAGCGTAACCTGATAGGGATCTTCAGGAATTCTATCGACCAAATTATGCGTCATATGGGTGACGATGTCGATGCCGATCAGATCGAGCAGGCGAAATGTCGCCGTTTTGGGGCGACCGAGCAGCGGGCCGGTCAACGCATCGACTTCGGCCACGGTGTAGCCATACTCCAAGGCATGGCTGACGGCAAAGCTGTAGTTGAAGGTATAAAGGCGGTTGCCGATAAAGTTAGGCGTGTCGCGGCAGGTAACATTGCCTTTGCCCAGTGTGTCCGCTGCAAATTGGGCCACGGCCTGGGTGACGGCCGGATCGGTCTCTGCGGTGGGGATCAGTTCGAGCAGTTTGAGGTAGCGCGGCGGGTTGAAGAAATGGGTGCCTAGAAAATGGCGCTTGAAATTGGTACCGCATTCGGCGGCGATGTCGGCCATCGGCAGGCCGGAACTGTTGCTGGACACATAGCTGCCGGGCCGACGAACAGCCTCGATTTGGGCCATAAGCGCTCGTTTGGCCGGAAGCTGCTCGATGATGGCTTCGATGATCCAGTCGACTTCGGCCAGCTTGGTCAGATCATCTTCAACGTTGCCCAACGTAATGTGCTGTTGGGCGGCTTCATCGACGAAAGCAGCCGGTTTAGCCCGACAGGCCCGCTCGAACCCGGCCTGCACCAGCCGGTTGCGCACCGCTGCATCCTCCAGCGTTAGTCCTTTTTCGGTCTCTTCAGCCGTAAGCTGCTGTGGCACCACATCAAGCAGCAGTACCTCTAAGCCTACATTTGCCAACAAGGCCGCAATAGCCGCTCCCATCGTTCCGGCACCAATAACAGCCGCCGACGTAATCGCGCGAGTCATAGTTCTCTCCTAAAAATAGACGGTTTAGTGGAAGGTTGGATAGTTGGATAGATAGTTTGTTGGATAGTTGGGTGATTGGATAGTTAGGTAGCAATCCGCTAACGAACCAACCAATCAACCTCCATTCATCTAACTAACCAACTGACCAACTAACCCTCTCTATACAATTGCACTTAATCCGGTAATTTCACGACCGGCAATCAACAGGTTGATGTCGGCGGTGCCTTCGTAGGAGTAGATGGCTTCGGCGTCGGTGAAGAGACGAGCGACGGTGTAGTCGAGCAAGATGCCGTTTCCGCCCAGCACTTCCCGGCCCAATTGGGCCACACGCCTGGCTTTGGTGGTGGCGCTGTATTTGGCCATCGCCACCTGGCCAATGGTAAGTTGGTCGTTTTCCATAAGTTGGGCCAGATGATACCCAAAGAATTGAAGATAGCTGACCTCGGCAGCCATTTCGACCAGCTTTTGCTGGACGAGCTGGAAGCTGGCAATGGGTCGATCAAACTGTTGGCGTTCTTTGGTGTAGCGCAGCGCATGCTCGAAGCAGCCGGCGGCCAGGCCAATGGCTTCCCAGGTAACACCGTAGCGCGAGTAGGTCAAAATTTTGGTGATATCTTTAAATTTGGTGCAGCCTTCCAGCCGATTTTCAGCCGGAACGCGAACATTTTCCATGATAATGTCGGCGTTGGGAACTGCGCGTTTGCCGATTTTGTTGGGGATGTTGGTGATTTGGACGCCGGGGAGTTGGGTTGGATTTTCTAAAACAAAGCCGCTAAAGCCGCCATCTTCATCTCTGGCCCAGATGATGAGCAGGTCGGCAAAGGAAGCGTTACCTATCCAACGTTTGGCACCGTTGAGAATGTAGTTGTTGCCGTCGCGGCGGGCTGTGGTCAACAGATGCGAGGCATCGGAGCCGCGTTCCGGTTCGGTTAGGCCAAACGCCCCGATTTTTTCCATGCGGGCCATCGCTGGCAGCCAGCGCTCGCGCTGCTCTGCCGAACCCAAAAAGCCGATGGTCCCCATCGCCAAGCTGGAGTGAACGATGAAGATAGTTGAGATCGAACCGTCGCCCCGCGATAGTTCGTACTGTACTAAGCCGTACGACAAGCTGTCTAAACCGGCACAGCCGTAGCCTTTGACCGTGCCGCCGAGGATAGGCAACTCTTTGATAGCCATAAAAATATCGCGCGGATACTCGGCCCGCTCCCAAAAAGGGTTGATATTTGGCACAACAATGTTGTCAACATAGGCCCGTATCTGGCGGCACAGCCCGCGCTGTTCATCGCTAAGCAACTGTTCAAATTGATAGAGGTCAAACCCCGTTGTTTCCATGATGCCCTCTCATTATTTAATTAAGTATATAATAGTACTTTTTTAATACCTGTCAAAGCAAAGCGCTCTGTCTGGGCGCTAAAAATCCGGGCCGTTCTGCGGCCCGGATTTTTGATTTTAACGTCTATTATAGCCACACATGATGATTGATCAACTGGCGGGCTGAAGCTGTGGTCGAGACGAACGCGGCCGGCTAGATGGGGCAGATTGCCGTTTGAACATCAGCAGCCGCAGCCCGTTGAGCGACACCAGCACCGTACCGCCTTCATGCCCGATAACCGCTAGAGGCAGGGGGAAGTTGGCGGTGAAGATAGCGATCAGCATAATCACGATTGCCGCCAGAGCAAAACCCAGATTGGTAATGAGCGTTTTGCGCGTCTGCCGACTCAGGGCGATGACGTAAGAGATGTTGCTTAAATCATCGGCCATGAGCACCACGTCGGCGGTTTCCAGCGCGACATCCGTACCGGCGGCTCCCATCGCAATTCCGATTGTCGCGCTGGCCAGCGCCGGAGCATCGTTAACTCCATCGCCGACCATCGCTACAGAGCCGTATTCGGCTTCGAGCTGCTTGACGATGCGCACTTTGTCCTCCGGCATCAGGTTGGCGTAAAAGGCGTCGATGCCGATTTCGTCGGCAATCGCTTGCGCCACGCGCTCATTATCGCCGGTGAGCATGACGATGTGCTCGACACCCAGCGACTTCAAATCGGCGATGACATCAGCGGCGTCAGATCGCAGCTTGTCGGCAAAAGCGATGACACCCAGCATGTGAGCCGTCTGTCCATCGTCATCGATTTGGCCGACAACAATGGCCGTTTTGCCTTCTTCTTTCAAGCGGTCGACCTCAGCGGTGGCTTCGGCCAGACCGACGGAATTGAAATCGGCAAAGTAGCGCAGGTTGCCGACGCGAATATCGCGACCGTCGACCTTACCGCGTGCGCCTTTGCCGGTGGCGGCTTCAAAGGCCAGCGCCTCCGACAGCGCCAGGTCACGATCGGTCGCCGCTTCAACCGTAGCTCGGCCCAGAGCGTGTTCCGATTTCGACTCAACCGCTGCCGCGAGAGCCAGCAGTTCGTTCTCACTAAGACCCGATGCCGTTTCATCCAACAGGGTGACGTCGGTCACTTGCGGCTTGCCTTCGGTGAGTGTGCCGGTTTTGTCAAAGGCGATCACTTTGATCGTGGCGGCTTGCTCAACATAGGCCCCACCTTTGAAGAGAACGCCGCGCCTTGCACCGGCACCAATCGCCGACAGAATCGAAGCCGGCGTGCTGATAATCAGCGCACAGGGCGAAGCGGCGACCATAACGGTCATTGCGCGATAGAAAGCGCTGTCGAAGGCTTCATTCAAAAAAAGAACCGGCACCGCCGCCACCAAAATCGTGAAGATGATGACGCCGGTAGCGTAATACTGTTCCGCTGTATCCAAGAAGCGCTGTGTTTTGGCTTTCTCGCTCTGCGCTTCTTCGACCATTTTGATGAGACGCGCCAGAGTCGAGTCTTTCGCCAGTTTGGTGACTTCGGCCTCCAGGCTGCCGTTTTTGTTAATTGTCCCGGCCAGCAATGTGTCGCCCACTTTTTTGGCGACAGGCATCGATTCGCCGGTAATGGCCGCCTGATCGACCGAGCTTTCACCGTCGATGACTTGGCCGTCCAGCGGAATGCGATCGCCGGGTTTGATGATAAAGCGGTCGCCGAGGGCAACGTCTTCAACCGGCATAGTAACCAACTCTGTGCCGCGCCGGATGGTCGCCTGGTTGGGGCGCAGCTTCATCAATGCTTTGATGGCGTTGCGGGTGCGATCCATGGCGTAATCTTGCAGTACGTTCGAGAGCGAGAAGAGGAACAGCAGCAGCGCTCCTTCAAACGGCGCACCGACCGCTGCCGCGCCAAGCGCGGCCAAAACCATCAGCAAGTCAACATCGATGGTCCGTTCCCGCAGCGACTCGAGGCCACCTTTAACGCCAAACACGCCGCCGGCGATATAGGCGATAACGTAAAGCGTTATGGCGATGGCCGGAGCCAGCGCCAGACATTCGGCCAGCCAGGCCGACAGCATCGCGACCAGCGTTACGCCGGTGAAAATCGCTTCCCAATTTTGCTCTGTTATCCACTGCCAGGCGCGTTGTCCCGGTGTGGTTTCAGCCGGTGTTGTTTCTACCACAGGCAGTTCTGCCTGGGAAGGATGCACTTGAACACCGAGTTGTTTGATATGATGCAGTAGCTGATCGGGTGAAGTCTGGCCGTGGTCGTAAGTTAGGCTCAACACACCGCTGCGATAGCTGGCCGAAACGCGGCAAACGCCGTCGAGCTTCTGCAATCGGTTTTCTAAAGCCAATGCGCACGATTCGCAGGCCCGCCCGCCGCGTGATTTAACGTGCATTGTACACGTCTCAAAACTGTGATCGAGCGCCGGTGCGATTTTGTGGGCTATCTGCTCGACGGCCGGTTGTGAAATGATATCGGCGTCGTAGTCGATGGCCATATGGCCGCTGTCGGGGTCTAGTTGTACGCCGACAATACCCGGCTCGTCGCACATGGTTTCGTTGACAATATCCATGCAGGGATGAGGCTCTCCATCCAGATGATTTTCAGGATGGGTACCCCGCTTCTCTTGCGGTAAAGCTGTTTTTGTAAACATAATGTAAGTACCCTATCACTATTAATATACGCGTTACATTTGCATGTGCGTATGATTAATTCTAAAAGTAACCAAGGTTACTTTTTATTTTAACAAAAATAAGCGGTTTGTCAAAAACCACTTTTTTAGTGTCTTGTCTATAGCATATCAAGAAAGAGGGTTATTAGTCAACGCAAATTTGAGGCGTTAGGCATGCCTAACAAATACCCCAATAGTCACAAACGTTCGTAGGCGCGGTTTGGGCTTCATTCTCTGTTATACTGGTTAGTCTTTGGCGAAATACCAACAGCCTGGCCAACAGCATCCCGAGTTGGCCTATTGAACGCGCCCTATGCCTAAGCCCACCCCACCCCAACTTTCGCTTACCCGAGCTGATGCTCAAACCCAACCTTCACCCCCTCCTTTGGGTGTGTCTATTCATTCAGTTTTCTCTTATACTGGCGTTAATAGTGAATTATGACCTACGCAGTCAGTGTGAAACTCGGCGTTTTGTAGCACGAATTGCTAATTTGTGCCTTCCGTTTGCCGTAAATACAAATTGCGTAAGGCCTTTGAATGAAGAAACGCATATCCAAAGGAGGTATCCCATGGATCTGCACCTATATTCAATTATCGCCGGCACCATATCGAGCTTGATTTTTGCCGGCAGCAACATTCCGATGCTTTGGAAAGTTTATCGGACGTGTGATGTGCGCTCTTATAGTTGGAGCAATGTGCTGATGGTCAATATCGGCAACGTGATCCATTGGCTGTACATCTCGACCCTACCGGTTGGACCGGTTTGGATTTTGCATACATTCTATACGCTGGCCAGTGGCATCTTACTGATTTTGTATCTGCGTTATCATACCAATCGGATGAGAAGGCGCTGCCAGGGCCGATGATGACCTAATGGCATTAAGCAGAGGTCAAAACTATCGCCAAGATTTTATGGCTAAACATCGACTTAAATCGCTCCGATTGACTTTTTAGTTTGTCAACATAAAATCGATATGAGTTTAACCCAATCATTTTCGATGATACGCCATCTACCAAGATACATCGGCGTAATGATTTTATAAGATACACCCTATTACGAGTCAAGTGTGTGAGCTGGATTACACGATTCAACCGCATTTTAAGAAAGCTCGACAGTTTCACATGAGACGATGCTAACAATGAAAACATCCGTAGGGCAAACTTAAGTTTGCCTTACAAAGCTATTTTTAGAGGAGGCAGCATGACCACTTTCGATGTTTTAATACGCGGCGCTCAAGTTGTAGACGGAACCGGTAACCCCTGGTTCTACGGCGATGTGGCGCTCACCGGCGATAAGGTTGCCGAAATTACACCAACCGGCCAGATCGATACGGGACGGGCAGCGGAAGTTGTCGACGCAACCGGATTGGTAGTCTGCCCCGGCTTCATCGACATCCTCAGCCACTCGATCTTGCCGCTGATGGTCGATGGACGCTGCCTCTCGAAAATTACGCAGGGGGTTACGACCGAAATTATGGGTGAAGGCTGGACGCCGGCTCCGTTTGGCGGGAAAATCGAGGACGTGCCCAAGCATCGCTTTCTGGCGCTAGCTCCCCAATGGGCCGAAACGATGAAAGGTTGGACATCCTTCCGCCAGTGGCTCGACGGGATGATCGCGCATGGAGTCTCGCCTAACATCGGATCTTTCTTGGGGGGCGGTACGCTGCGCGAATATGGCAAAGGCATGGCCATGGGACCGGCCACCACTGAGGAATTATCGACGATGCGCCAGGTTATGCGCGAGGCGATGGAGGCAGGCGCGTTTGGTATTTCGCATGCCCTGATCTATCCGCCCAGCGCCTTTATCGCTATTGATGAGTTGGTCGATATCTGCCGGGTTGTGGCCGAATACGGGGGGGTGTATATCACCCACATTCGTTCGGAAGCGGATGGGTTGATTGAGGGTATTCAAGAAGCGATTGAAATCGGTCGACGAGCCAATGTTTCGGTTGAGATTTATCATTTGAAAGCCGCCGGGAAACGCAACTGGCCCAAAATGGCGCAGGTCATCGACATTATCAACCAGGCACGAGCCGAGGGCATCGACGTGACGGCCGATATGTATCCGTACCCCGCTGCCGGGACGGGGCTGGAGTCGATTTTACCGCCGTGGGTTGAGGCAGACGGTCGCTTCTACGACAACCTGCGCGATCCTCAGATCCGCGCCAAAGTTCGAGCCGAGGCGCTTAATCCGTCCGGCGATTGGGAAGCGCTGGCCGATTTGTGTGGACCGGACGGCGTGATGCCGGTCGGCTTTCAGCAGCCGGAGAACCAGCAATACATCGGCAAGCGGCTGTCGGAGATTGCGACAATGCGCGGTCAGGAATGGATTGATGCGGCGTTTGATCTGTTTCTGTCTGAACAGCAGTCGATTGACACCATCTACTTTATGATGGACGAGGAAAATCTCAAACGACAACTGCAACTGCCCTGGTTGACTATCGGCACCGATGCCGGCGGTTTAGACCCGGCCTGGGCCAAACCGGTTGGCCCGTACCATCCGCGTGCTTACGGATCGTATCCGCGCATTTTGGGTAAGTACGTGCGCGATGAGCAGGTGCTGCCGCTGGAGGATGCTATCCGCAAGATGAGTGGTGCAGTGGCCCAGCGACTCGGCCTGTATGATAGAGGGCTGCTGCGGCCCGGTTTTACGGCTGATGTGGTCATTTTCGATCCGACCACGATTGGCGATCGGGCCACGTTTGAGGAGCCGCACCAACTGTCGGTGGGCGTCCGCGACGTGTGGATTAACGGGGAGCGGGTGCTGCGCGACGGCCGGCATACCAACGCCAAACCCGGCCGCATCGTCGATGGGCCGGGCCGGTGAGTCTGATGGGGAGCAACAAAGCTCGCTTTGTTCAACAAAGTAAACTTTGTCGCTCCCTAAGGTGGTCGGCTAGCGTGTAGACTATTGACAAATCCACTCCTGCGGTCCTTCTTGGCCAAAATTGGTGCTGACCAACACCAGGTCAAAGATGTCGATGATTTGATCGCGGTTGATATCGGCGCTTAAATCGGAGCCGGTTTGCCCGAACTGGAGACCAACAGCGGTTGCGTCGGCGACATCGACCAGGTCATCGTCGGTGATGTCGCCGCTTAAAAGGGCAATCGCTAGCAGCCCGGTCTCCGGGGCCACGACGGCGGGGTTCGTGCATACGGCCGATAAATAGCCGGGCGCATTAGCGATAATCGACAGGTCGGTGTCGGTTGGAATGTTGATGAGCGTAAAACTGCCGTCCACGTCGGTTATGGTGCTTTGCGTCGTCCCCGATACCGTAACGGAAGCCCCCGACCAGTTATCTTCAGCGTGAGCGTTGAGAAGCACTTGTCCAAAAAGGATTGCAGTTCCGGGTTCTTCTGTCGGTTCGGGCGTGGGTTCGAAGGTTGGGACAGGCGTCGGCTCTACCGTCGGTTCAGTAGTCGGTTCCGGGGTCGCGGTTACAATTGGCGTGGGAATAGGTTCGTCGGTGGGTTGTGTGGTCGGCTCACCGGTTGGTTCAGGTGTCGGTTCGGTCGAGCTGGCTTCTATTGTAATAACCTTCGTTTCCGAAGTGACATCGAGGCGCGACGCAGCAGGATCGCTCAATTTTTCGTTGGCAAAAGTTAGGGTAACGTCGCCCGTAACGTTAGCTGCTGTAATATCGAACGTCAGGAGTGTAACCTCGCCGGTCAAGCCGGCTACCTTCCCCTGGCGGCTGGCAACCCATGTAACTTTGCCGGCGGTGTTATCGGCATTGGCTTTTAGAACATAGTTGAAATCGGGATGAACCTGAATGTTATCGGCTGATAACATTGCCGGATCGAATTGAAGCTCTACCTGCACCCCATAGATACCGTCGGGGACGATATTTTTGGCTTTGATGCTCACATTTTTTGTTTCGCCCGTTGCCATCGTATCGGCAGCTTCAACCAGCAAGCTAATCCCGCTTGGTAGCGGAGCAACTGTTGGGCTGGTAGTTGGCTCGGCGGTTGAAGTCGGGGTTGGTTCAGAAGTTGGCGTTTCGGCGGGATCGGGTGTGGGGTCGGGTGTTTCGCTGTCGTCCGGGCCGGCAGCGAAGTTTTGGCTTACCTCATCCACATCCAGAGCGCGATTATAAAGCGCGACCAGGTAATATTCACCCAGCCAGGGCCGGTTGCGGGTGATCTCATTTGCTAGCGCTAGCCGGTAGTTTTTGTTCCAGTTAGAAAAATCACCATCTACCTTGTGACTTGCCGCTTTTATGCCGTTGATATACGTTGTGGCGAGACCGCCCGCATTGCGTGTAAATACAATGTGGGTGAGTTCGGTGGTAAGCGATCCGGCATCGCTGGAGAGCGAGGGTATTCCGTTTGACGTTGTATTGGTCGTCCTCAGCCGAATATCATACAGGTCGGAAGGTTGGCTACCCCAAAGACCCTGCGATAGCGAGAAATTACGTCTTGTAGGGCTTTGCGATAGGGTTACAATCCGGGCCGGTCCATCCTGATTCGTGTTAGCCGGTTTTACCCAAGCTTCGATAGTAATTTCGTTGCTGGATTTGGCGGCGTCAATTAATTTCGTGGCGGAGCGTCTGGAGACGATAACGGTTTGCTTATTAATAGCCAACCCTCCGTCAATCCATTCTACCGCTTGAGGACCGTTGACATTTAGGTCTATAGGCGTACCGACTCCTGACACATCTTTTACAATGCGGCCGTTACCTTCTTCGAACGTGTATAATGCAATGAGAGCATCGCGGATGCGCCCGCTTTTCTCATCTTGAGCGACCGGATGGGAAGCGAACTCGTTAGAGGCTAAATCGGGGGAGTCGCTGCTCTCGTTGTACCAGGCCCGAACATCTGAGACACCGGCTCTATTGAGGATCGGAACCAAAAACGAGAAGACAAGGACAAGCATTGAAAATTTATGACCAAACGGGGAAACCATGATTGTTACTCCTAATTCGAATGAGGATTGTTCTTATTTGGTGAGGCTAAAGAGTTACTATCTCTTTTTCTTAGAGACGTTACTTGTTACGCTCGCTTAATCTGATTTTGGTTTCTGTTTTTAGTTTGCCATGTGCAAAAATGGTTATCCGTAGTTTACTGGCAAACCACCTTGCTTGTGAAGCGCATAATGTCCCTGCTTTTTTCATATTTTCACTTAAATAATTCCGTATTTATGTTTTCCAAAACCCGTAGATTATACGGGCGTGATAGCGACATCTCACTGTTCTGTCGTGATTGCCTTATCGCAAGGGCGTGCAAAGTGAAATTTGTCGCTTCTTATCTTTATCTCAACCCTGTTTTGTGCCTTGTCAGTGCAAAAATGCTGCTCAAATTTTAAGAAACCCTTGACATCTAGTTTGTTATAGAGTAAAATAGCTAAAAATTTAGTCGAGACTAAAAATATATTTAGTATTAGCTCAATAAAAATTTAGAATGCCCGAAAAATACAGCGAAGCAATTGAAGATTATTTGAAAATTATTTACAAACTCCAACAGGGTGGTAAGGTTACGACTACCGGCTTAGCAGCTCAGTTAAACGTTGCGCCGGCATCAGTAACGGGAATGGTAAAGAAGCTGGCTGGTTTAGCCCTTCTTCTTCATGAACCTTACCAAGGCGTTCAGCTAACAGAAGCCGGTGAGAAGGTCGCTTTAAAGGTTATTCGCCATCATCGGCTTGTTGAGCTGTTTCTGGCCGAAAAACTGGGTGTGCCTTGGGATGAGGTCCATGCTCAGGCTGATCGGTGGGAACATTCGCTCTCTAAGTACCTGGCGACCCGCCTTGATGCGATGCTGGGGTATCCCACCACCGATCCGCACGGTGCGCCTATTCCTACCCCGGACGGTGAGATCATCGCCCCGGAAACCGTTCGACTCACCGATATCGAACCGGGCGAGACGGTAACGGTCACTGAGGTTAGTGATGACGATGCCAATGTTCTGCGCTACTTCGCTGAATTGGGGTTGCGCCCTAATGTGACAATAACCGTTATTAACTCTATACCTTTAGCCGAGTCGCTGGCTCTATGTATTGATGGCGTCCACCACGAAGTGGGGCGAGAGGTTATGCAGCAAGTCCTTGTAACGAGAAATAGTCCTGAACCATTCGGTTGATTTCTATAGTAAGGAGCATATAAGGAGAAAAAATGTCTCAGAAAAATATTGTTAGGTTATTACTTATTTCCATTTTGACTATTTTTCTATCGGCTTGTGGCAGTGCCGCCCAAACCGAGTCGCAACAGAGCGATAATAACAGCAGCGATGCTGAAATGTTGAAGGTCGTAGCCACGACCGGCCAAATTACCGATGCCGTTAAAAATATCGGCGGTGACGCTATCGACTTAACCGGCATGTTTGGGCCGGGCGTTGATCCTCACCTCTATGTTCCTACCGAGGGTGATATTGGTCTACTAGCCGAAGCCGACGTGATTTTTTACAACGGTCTCCATCTTGAAGCCCAAATGGAGCGTGCGTTAGACCAAATGCGTTCGCGCGGCATCGAGGTTGTGGCTCTTGGCGATGTCTTACCCGAGGATCAGTTATTAGGTTGGGACAGCAATTTTCCCCACGATCCCCACATTTGGAACGATCCGGAATTGTGGAGCATCGGCGTCGAAGCCGTTCGCGATACGCTGGTTGAAGCGGATCCTGCCAATGCCGATCTTTATCAAGAGAACGCTGACAACTATCTGGCCGAAATCGCCGAGACGCACGCATACGTCAAAGCACAAACTGAGCAAATTCCGGCGGATAAACGCATTATGATTACGGCTCACGATGCGTTTGGCTATTTTGCCCGCACCTATGGCTTTGAGGTTGCCGGGCTACAAGGCATCAGCACCGAGTCGGAAGCCAGCACCGGCGATGTCCAGGATATTGCCGATTTCATTGTAGAGCGCCAGATTCCGGCTATTTTCGTAGAAAGTACCGTTTCATCTCGCAACATCGAAGCTGTCCAGGCCGCGGTGCAAGCCGCCGGTTACGAGGTTGCCATTGGCGGGCAGCTCTACTCCGACGCGCTGGGCGATCCCGGCACAGCGGAAGGCACATACAATGGTATGCTGCGACACAACATCGATACACTGGTGACAGCATTGAGCCAGGAATTAAAACAGGCAATGCAATAGAGACTGGAGATTAGAGAATTGGAGATTTGGAGATTACATCCGTATTAAAATTCAGTTACCAGTCTCTGGTCTCTAATCTCCTTACCAGAATTTTTATAGGATACAACATTATGGATTCGAAAACGAAAGCCTTAGAAGTAACTGACCTGACCGTCGCTTACCAGCGTAAGCCGGTATTGTGGGACATCGATCTGGATGTTCCGTCTGGAGTGCTGATGGCGATTGTCGGGCCGAACGGGGCCGGTAAAACGACGTTGATCAAAACTATCTTGGGGTTATTAAAGCCGGCCGCCGGACACGTCTTAATTCACGGTAAATCCTATATCGAGCAGCGCCAGATTGTCGGCTATGTGCCGCAGCGCGGCAGCGTCGACTGGGATTTTCCAACCAGCGTTCTCGATGTGGTGATGATGGGCCGCTACGGTGAACTGGGCTGGTTCAAACGCCCCGGTCGCCGCGAGCGCGATCTGGCCCACGATGCGTTGACGAAAGTCGGTATGGCCGACTACGCCGATCGCCAGATCAGCCAGCTTTCCGGGGGCCAGCAGCAGCGCGTCTTTTTAGCGCGGGCGCTGGTTCAAGATGCGCAGATTTACTTTATGGATGAACCTTTCCAGGGTGTCGATGCTACAACCGAACGCGCTATTGTCACCCTGCTGCAAGAACTGCGTGCGGCCGGAAAAACCGTTATCGTTGTGCATCACGATCTGCAGACCGTGCCGGAATATTTCGATTGGGTAACGCTGCTCAACGTGCGCTGCATCGCCAGCGGTCCGGTGAGCCAGGTCTTCACCGATGATAATCTACGCAGCACCTATGGTGGCCGGGTAGGGTTCCTAAGCCGCAACGGTACAGCTACGGAGGTAGCGTATGGACATCCTGTATAGTCTCTTCTTCGATTACACGCTGCGTACCGTCGCTATCGGCACGGCCATCATCGGGATTGTTAGCGGCGCGTTGGGCTGTTTTGCGCTACTGCGCAAGCAAAGCCTGCTGGGCGACGCCATCTCTCACGCCACGCTGCCCGGTGTCGTTATCGCCTTTTTGCTAACGGGCAGTAAAGCCCCGCTGGTGTTGATCATCGGCGGAATTATAGCCGGTTGGCTCGCAACGCTGCTGGTGACCACCATCGTGCGCCACACGCGCATCAAAGAGGACAGTGCTTTGGGTATTGCGCTGTCGGTCTTTTTCGGCTTTGGGTTGGTGATGCTGGCCTTCTCGCAAACAGTGCCCAACGCCAACCAGGCCGGTCTTAATCGCTTTTTGTTCGGCCAGGCCGCCGCCATTATCGAGCGGGATGTCATCACAATGGGCGTCTTGGGTTTTATTACGCTGGGGTTGATGACTCTCTTTTGGAAAGAGTTCAAAATTCTCAGTTTTGATCCCGAATATGCGGCCAGTCTCGGCTTTCCGGTGCGCTGGCTCGATATCCTGTTAACCACGTTGTTGGTGGTGGCGATTGTCATCGGTTTGCAGGCGGTCGGCGTTATTTTGATGAGCGCGATGGTGGTCGCTCCCGCCGCAGCCGCGCGGCAGTGGACGAACCGCCTGGGCCTGATGGTTGGGCTGGCGGCGCTGTTCGGCGCAATGAGCGGCGTTGGCGGAGCAATGGTTAGCAGTTTGGGCAGCGGCTTGGGAACAGGACCGGTCATCGTACTGATTATCAGCGTGATCGTTGTGGTGTCGATGCTGTTGGCTCCCAATCGCGGGCTGGTCTGGAATTGGATTCGCCAACAGCGTAATCGCCATCGTCTGCGTTTGGAAACGGTGCTGAGCGACCTGTACATTTTAAGTCAACAGCATCAAGACCCAAGCCACGGCCACTCTATCGAAATTCTGCGGGCGATGAACGTAGGCCGGGGTGGGGTGGAGCACTCGCTGCACATCCTGCTTGAAAAAGGGTATGTACAAGAAATTGGTCCGGACAGTTGGGTACTAACGCCGCGCGGTCTGGCGGAGGCGAAACGACTGCTGCAAGATATGAACGGTTTGCCGCAGCCGCTTCAGGAGGTAACAGTCTCATGACAACGGCTCAATTAGAAATTCAACTGATCGCGGTGGTTGTTGCTGCCGCGTGTGCTTTACCCGGCGTCTTTCTCGTTCTACGCCGTATGGCGATGATGAGTGACGCTATTAGCCACACAGTCTTGTTGGGAATCGTACTGGCTTTCTTTGTGGTCAGCGATTTCGGCAACCCGCTGTTAATGATTGGTGCAGCAGCGGTTGGCGTGCTGACGGTTAGCCTGACCGAACTGCTCAACAAAACCGGTCTGGTCAAGGAAGATGCCGCCATTGGGTTGGTCTTTCCCGCACTGTTTAGTATCGCGGTTATTCTTATCGGCGTGTTTGCTCGAAATGTGCATCTCGATACCCATATGGTGTTCCAGGGCGATCTCGTCTTTGCGCCGTTCGATCGCTGGCAAGTATTGGGCCTCGATCTGCCGCGCACGCTGGTGGTGATGACGGTCATCTTGCTGCTGAATGCTGTGTTGATTACCGTTTTCTACAAAGAACTCAAACTGGCCACGTTCGATGCCGGTTTGGCCGCCGCGATGGGGTTTTCTCCGGCGCTTATCCACTACGGCTTGATGACGATGGTCTCGATTACCGCCGTAGGTGCGTTCGATGCCGTTGGCTCGATCCTGGTTATTGCGCTGATGATTGCCCCGCCGGCTGCGGCCTATCTGCTCACCGATCGCTTGCCGGTTATGTTGGGTTTGAGCGTACTCATCGGCGCGGTTGGCTCGATTTTAGGCTATTGGGTGGCCCACTACTTTGATACGACCATCGCCGGTTCGATGGTGATGATGATCGGCGTGCTGTTTGGGCTAACCTTGCTTTTCTCGCCACAGCGTGGATTGGTCGCGCTGGCCCGGCGACGCATTCGCCAGAAGTGGGAATTTTCGCAGACGATGCTGGCTATCCATCTGCTCAACCACGCCGGCACGGCGCACGCCGAGGAAGAAAGCCGGGTCGACCATCTGTGGGAGCATATGCGCTGGCACCCCGCTTTCGCCGAGCAGGTAGTGCGCTATGCCGAGCGGAAAGGCGTGGTTCGTCGCCACAGCGGCCATCTTATCTTGACCGATACTGGCCGAAATCTGGCCCAGCAAGCGATGATGCATTAAAATATGTGAATGCCGTGCGCTGTATTTCGTATACCTACATCGCTCGGTAGATTAGCAATATTTTATGTGGAGATAGGGAGATAAGGTGATGAGGAGATTGGCTTTACAAATCTCCCAATCTCTAATCTTCCTCATCTCCATTTTTGGTATTGCGGAAGGTATTTATTTTCCCAATCTTTAGGATAGAAGTTCATGACCACTTTGACCATCGGCCAACTTGCCAAGCGGGTTGGCGTACGAACCTCAACCCTGCGTTATTATGAAGAGGAAGGCTTGCTGTCGCCCACGCGCCGTTCGGAGGCGGGCTATCGGCTGTACGATGAGCAAGCTGAGGAGACGCTGCACTTTATTCAACGCGCCCAGCGACTGGGCTTTTCGCTGGACGATATCCGCAGCCTGCTGCACGGCTGGCAGGCCGGCGATCTCACCGACGAGGCCATCCTCAACATCGCCGAGGCCCGCTACCTGACGCTGGAGCGACAGATCACGCCGATGCTGGTGCTGCGCCACGAACTCCAGCTTTTTTTGCAGGATATGACCCGCCAGCAGCGCCGCGAGCCGGATCAGCCTCACCTCAACCGCATCTTAGAGCGAATCTGCGGCAACCCCCTCAACCAACCGGCCGAGACCATGCTCGATTGGCTGGTGCAGCACACCAACTGCCATCTGCAAAGCCAACGGGGGCAGGATCTGCTCCACCAACTGCGCGGACAGCATGTCCACGTGTGGCAGGTTGAGCAGGAGTATCATATTTTAATCACCAGCAGCGATCCGGCCATCGGCCAGGTCCTGCGCGAACTGGCTTTGCTCGAAGCCGACTGCCAGGCCAATGCCCATCGCCATCAAGCCCCGGAACTACGCCACAACGATGAAGGGTATCTGTTCATCGCTCGTGGTGAGCACGCCTTTATCTTCGCCCGGCTGTTTCTGGCGCTCGAAACGGACGAGGCGGCTTCATAGGAGTCTATCCATGACAAGCAGTTTCTCGCGCGATCCCTTTACCTGGCTCACCTATCTGACGCTGGGGTACTATGCTTACCTGTTAAACGCTATCGGCCCGACGATGCCTTTTTTACGGGCTGAGTTAGATCTGTCCTATACATTGAGCAGCGCTCATCTAAGCGCCTTTGCCTTCGGCACGCTGCTGGCCGGTCTGAGCGGCGACCGGCTCATAACGCATTTTGGTCGGCGCTTGGTTTTTAGGTTTGGTGTGTTCGGGATGGCGATGAGCACGCTTCTGCTGTTGATAGTACATCATCCCCTACTCACCATCGGCAGTACATTGCTTATGGGTACGA
>JAGRBZ010000378.1 GCA_020433805.1 Anaerolineae bacterium | reverse complement strand
CAACGTATTACTCTGCCATTGTTAGACCTCAACCCGTTGTTCAGCCACCGCCGCCCGAACGGTAGGGGCCGTGAGACTGTAGGTAAACCAGGTGGGCCAGGCTTCGGCCAGGGCAGGGACAGCATCGACCTGAACCAGACCCGTACTAAGGGCATCGAAATAAGCAACGCGGCCCAGCCACACTTGGAAGAAGGTGGCCAGGTCGGCAGTAATGACAATGTCGAGATCAAAGCCCGGATCGATCAAACAAATAGAGACATCGTCTTGGGTGAGAATGAGCCAGAAAGTTTCGTCGCTGGCACCGGTAAAGTCAATATTTGTACATTCGTCTCTCCTGTTCTGAGCTGGCTATAGGATACGTCCTGTTCAATTTTTGTACTAGTCGAGCGGATAGAGCCTTGCTATGCTGACTATGCTGTTGGCCTTGCTCACGTAGGTAAGCAACAGCACCAACTTCCAACTTCCAATAGGTAAAGCATGGATGTCATTTCGATGCCGAAGGCAGAGAAATCCCTCAGAACGTTGCTTGTAACCGAACGTGGTAGGGATTTCTCGCTATTCGCTCGAAATGACACGCCATGCGTCAGGCTAAATAATCTGGCTCTTTTGGAACTTAAGGGGTTGACAGGATTGTAAAACGAAAAACGTAAAACGTAATTCCTTTTTACGCATCACGTTTTACGTTTTATCGTGTCAACCCCACGAAATCTTGTTGAGCCAATAATCTTAAGTTCTAAGAAGGAGATCACCGGTGATGACCACCTCAACCCAATGGCAGTTAGCCAACGAAGCCGCCGAACGGTATCAAAACATTTTAACCCCGGCCATACTTGGCCCGTTTGCCAAAGCCTTAGTGGACTTTGCCGCCCTACAACCCGCTGAGTCGGTCATCGACGTTGGCTGCGGAACCGGAGCCGCGGCCCGCTATGCGGCTGGGGCGGTCGGTGCTGCGGGGCGGGTGATGGGTATTGATATCAACGCCGCTATGCTTGAAGTCGCCCGCTCGCTACCGGCGGTGTATGGTGCGCCGATTGCCTGGCGGGAAGCCAATATCACCCACCTTCCGTTCGATGACAACAGTATCGACGTGGTGCTGTGCGCTCAAACGCTGCAATTTTTGCCGGAAAAGATTACGGGGCTGGCCGAGATGCGCCGCGTGGTTAAACCAAGCGGGCGGGTGGCCGTGAGTTTATGGTGCCCACTCGAACAGAGTCCCTACTTTTATACGCTGGTCGAGACCATCGCTCGACACATTGGCCCGGAGACGGCGATTGGGCTGAAATCGGCCTTTAACTTGTCTAATGGGGACGAAATCTACGCGCTAATCGAGGCCGCGGGCTTCGAGCAGATCGAGATGACGGTTAGGCAACTGGATCTACCGCTGCCCCACCTGACCGAGTTTATCCCGCGCCACATTAGCGCCACGCCGATGGCCGCGGGTTTTAATCAAGCAGCCCCCGTGGTTCAACAAAAGATTGTTTGGGAAGTTACGGAGCAGTTACGTGAGTACCAAATCAACGGGCGGACGGAGATTCCGTTTAAGTCGCATGTGATTATGTGCAAAAGTTGAAAGGCCCATCTTAATGAGAAAGAGATAGGAGACGACACGCGACCTACGATGATGATTAGTTACTCATAGTTTCAACCGTTAAGGTGTAGTTAGTCTGTTCATTCTGCGCGTTACGAACAAAAATCGTGTATTCGCTATCATCGGGGATGGTGTAATTCACCAGCCGTTCTTCACGGCCATTTTGAGCATCGACATACTCACGTTGTACATTACTGGAGTCGAAAAGCATTAGCAAGGCATTGCCGTTAGGACCGACATCCAGGATGATGTTGACTATAGCCGGTCCGTCGGTAAAAAGCCACTCATGGCCTTCATCGAAATAAAGCGTTCCGCTCACCGTTTCGTCCAGGCCAATATTCCTTGACTCCTGAACACTTTCAACCGTCAAAGTGTAATCGGTCTGTTCATTTTTGGTATTGCGAACCAAAATTGTATAGTCGCTATCATCGGGGATGGTGTAGTTCACCAATCGTTCTTCACGGCCACCTTGGGCATCGACGTACTCACGTTCAACCTTATTGGCATCTAAAAGCATCAGCAAGGCATCGCCATAAGGACCGACATCCACGATGATATTGACTGTGGCAGGCCCATCGGTAAAAAGCCATTCATTCGCTTCATTAAAGTAAAGTGTTCCACTTACCGTCTCGTCCAAGCCAATCTGCTGCTTTAGGGTTGGTTCAGTCGAAGGTTGATCGGTGGGCGTAGGGGGATTGGGAGTGGGGCTTGGTGGCGACGGGGGCGGAGAAATGAAAAACGTAAATGTTGCCCACCCTAAAGTTACCAGAATAAGGGCTACGATACCTATTTGCCACACCGGTCTGCGGTCTTCTGAGCCACGATCAGGAGGTGGTTTTTCATCGAGTTGCTTTAACTCCGCATGTAACAACTCAATTTCTGCTTCCGTATCCTCTATTTGCGTCAAAATATGAGGCGGTGTCGCCAGCCCATATTCAGCCTTTTGCTCTTTTAATTTCTGCAAACGACGCTCATTTTTATGGATAAGGCTTTCGATGTCTTTTCTTTGTGACATATTTTTTACCCGGTTCATGGTGAGACAGTGTAACATTATAAACCGGCGTAAAAAAAAATGTAAAAATCGGCAAGATGAGACAACGCATTCTGACACTGACGATGTATATAACCCTTCAAAGAAAGTCAGGCTGATTTACCCAATATCGCCGCCAGTTGGGCTGTCTGAGCTGAATGAACGACGGCCAGCACTTCATCAGCCGGTTTGAGCATAACGCTGCCCCGGGGAACGATGAGTTGCCCACGCCGGATAATGGCCGACAGAACACACTCGGCAGGCCAGTCGATATCGCTAATGGTGCGGTTGGCGGCGATGCTGGTTGGGTGTACTTTTTCTTCAACCAGAGCATATTGGCCTTTGCGTAACTTCAGCAGGGTCATCATGTCGCCCAACGACATCTCTTCGGCAATGAGGTGAGCCATCAAATCGGCCTGATCAAGCGCGACATCGACGCCCATTTGGGTGGTAAACAACCAGGCGTTATCAGGATGGTTGACGCGGGCGACAATGCGGGGTACGCCAAACTCAAACCGGGCCAGGCTGGTGATGACCAGATTGGTTTCATCGGCCCCGGTCACAGCCGCCACTACATCGGCTTTATAGATGCCGGCCGATTCCAAGACATCGGGATCGGTGCCGTCGCCGGTGACCCAGATATTGGCCGGTAAATGGTGCGATCGGGTGGAATTCTGGTGAGGGTGCAGTTCGATCACTTTGAGTTGATGCCCCTGAGTTAACAACAGCGAGGCCAGATGCCCCCCCACGTGACCGCCACCCACAATAATTACGTTCATTATTTTTTACCTCCTTAGTACTACGACGAGATTTTGACATAAGCATGGGAAAGAAACCAGGGTTTTCGGTTAATTCGATCAATTTTGCCCAAAAACGGCTCACGCAAGCGCATGTTTTCAGTTCTAAAGTTAAACCCCTGGTTTCTCAGGCCGAAGTCTCGTTGTAGTATTAGGCCAAACCCAACAACGCCTTGAGTCGATCAGCCGAGGCAGCCAGCATTGCCAGATGCAGCCAATCGCCCCTTTGCAGCAAGGCCCCGCGCGTCGGCAGAAACGTCTGCCCGCCGCGGGTAACTGCCACCACGTGAATTTCGCCCGGCACGGTCAGGTCGTTGACCGTGCGGCCAATGAGTAGTTGCGGCACTTCCGTGTCAACCAGATCGACCTGCCCGTTACCGATACTGGCCTCATTGGCCAGGGGAAAGTAGGACAGCAGTTCGACGATGCGGTTAACTTCCCAGGCCAGAGGCGTAACCGTCTGCAACCCCAAACGGCGGTAGATGTCGGCCTTGCGCGGATCAAACAGCCGGGCGATAACCTTGGGTACCTTGTAGAACTGGCCGGCCAACCGCGCCGTCACCACGTTGACTTCGTCGCGGCCGGTGACGGCGGCCAGTCCGTCGGCCTGCTTGATGCCGGCCTCGGTCAGAACGGCCCGGTCGAAGCCGACGCCATTGATGGTTCGGCCCCTAAAACCCGACTCCAGGCGTTCGAAAGCGTGGGGATCGATATCGACAACGGCAACCGCGTGGCCGCGTCGATCTAAGGTTTGGGCCAGATCCGACCCCACCCGACCGCACCCGATGACAATGAATTTCATCATGATCCTCCATTTCTCAGTATTAGGAGTTACGCACTTGACACCTAGTTATGTCATTTCGTAGCCAAAGGCGGAGAAATCCCTACAGCATCTGTATGCAAAGATATTGCTCAGGGATTTCTCGTCGTCCCTCCTCGAAACCTGTCCTGAGCTTGTCGAATGGATGCCAGGCCAACTGCGTAAGTTCTAAGTAGATCGGGTGACTGGCCTTTTGCTCATATAAACAATACTGATAGCCATCCAACAACGTGCTTACCACGCTTAAGTGCCAGTCACCTGAATAGTAGGCTGCGTACGCCAATTTAGCAGCGCCTTACGAATTTCATCAATCACCAACAGGGCCGGTGCCCAGGCAAATAAGAATACCCAATGTTCAATGGGGAAGGATTCGGTGCCAATAAGACGCTGCAAAAACGGCACATAGACGATGAGGGCAATGAAAATCAGTTCGGAGGCGATGCCGATCCAGACCAGGCGATTGCTGAACCAGCTAATCTTAAACGCGGAAATGCGTTCGGTGCGGTGGGCAAATAGGTTGCCGATTTGGGTCGTAACCACCGCAGCCAGGGCCATCGCCGTTGCTGCGCGATAGAGCGCCCCGCTGGCCGGCAGATCGAGCCACTGCCCCCAATAGCCGCTGGTCCAATACATATAATAGAAGGCGGCCATGGTAGCCAGGCTTTGCATCGGCCCCAGCCAGACATAGGCCCGAATTAGCAGCGAGCGGGTGATGACATGCTCTTTGATATTGCGCGGCGGGCGACCCATGACGCCCGGTTCCGGTTTTTCAGCACCCAAAGCCAGCGCCGGAACCATGTCGGTACACAGGTCAACAGCCAGAATATGCATCACGTTGAGCGCCAGCGGTATTCGGGCGCGACTAAAGGCGAACAGGATGAACGGCACCGCTTCGGGGGTGTTGCTGGTGAAAATGTATGACGTAAATTTCTTGATGTTGGCATAAACAGCCCGGCCTTCCTCAACCGCGTTAACAATCGAGGCGAAGTTGTCGTCGGTCAAAATAATGTCGGCGGCTTCTTTGGAGACATCGGTGCCGGTCAGCCCCATCGCTACCCCAATATCGGCCTTTTTCAAGGCCGGGGCATCGTTGACGCCGTCGCCGGTGACGGCCACAATGTGGTCCATCGCTTGCAGGTTGCGAACCACCCGCAACTTATGTTCAGGCGCGACGCGGGCAAAGATGACGCTGCCACGTAAGGCGGTTTGCAAGGTCTGATCATCGAGCGCATCAAGCTCAACGCCGGTGATGATGCGCGGCCTATCGTTTCCATCATGCACGATACCGATCCGACGGGCGATACTTTCGGCGGTCAGGCCGTAGTCGCCGGTGATCATGATGATGCGGATACCGGCCTGGTGGCATTTGTTGACGGCCTGGGTTACTTCGGGGCGAGGAGGATCCATCATCGCCATCAAGCCCAAAAAGGTCAGGTCCTGCTCAACCGCCTCGACCGACAGATCGGTCAACTCGGAGGGCAGCCGGCGCGAGGCAACGGCCAACACGCGCAGTCCGGCCCGCGCGAAGGCGTCATTGGCGGCAGTAATCTGGCAGCGAAGGGCGTCGGTCAAACATAAGTCAGTGTCGGCTTGACGGATGCGGCTGCACAAATTCACGATCTCTTGAGGAGCGCCCTTGACAAAGGCGATCCGCTCTGTGCCACGGCGATGAATAGTACTCATACGCTTGCGGCGCGACTCAAACGGCAGCTCGCGCAGGCGGGGCAGCCCCGTTAATTCGGTTTCGGGATCGACGCTGCCTTTTCGGGCAGCCACACGCAGCGCGGCTTCGGTCGGGTCGCCCAGCACCGTCCAGCGGGCGATGTGGTCGTTCGGCGGCAGAAGCCGGGCATTGTTGCACAAACTGGCCGCAGTGAGTAAGCGACGCACATCGTCTCTTTGGTCAGGGTCAAGCGGCTGTCCATCGCTGAGAATTTGGCCTTGCGGTTCGTACCCGATGCCGGTCACCGTTAAGCGCTGTCCGGCCAGCCATAAGGCCGAAACAGTCATCTCGTTTTGGGTCAGCGTGCCGGTTTTATCGGTGCAGATGACGGACGTGCAGCCCAACGTCTCCACCGCCGACAGACGCTTGACCAGCGCGTGCCGTTTGGCCATGCGCTGCACGCCCATGGCCAGCGCCAGCGTCACCGTGGGCAGCAAGCCTTCCGGCACAAAAGCGACAATCATGCCCAGGGCAAAGATAAATCCCTCGGCCACGCTCATACCGGCCAGCGTCAGCGCCAGCCCAAAAAAGACCAGACCGCTGCAAATGGCGATGACGCTGACCATTTTGGTGACGGTGCTCATCTCGCGCTGTAAGGGGCTAATGTCTTGGCCGACGCTTTGGGTCAACCCGGCAATCTTGCCAAACTCGCTGTCCATGCCGGTCGCCAGGACAACCGCCTGAGCGCTGCCGGCCGCCACGCTGGTGCCGGCAAAAATCAGGTTGGGCAGTTCAATTCGGGCCAGATCGCTGCTCAATACGGCTTCGCTGGTTTTGCGCACCGGATGGGACTCGCCGGTGAGGGTCGATTGATCAACCCGCAGTTCGGCTTCGCGCACCAGCCGGGCATCGGCTGAGATGTGATCGCCTTCGGCCAAGATAATCTGATCGCCGGGTACGAGTTCTTCGGCCAGCAGCCGCTGCTCCTGGCCGTCGCGCACTACGCGGGCGTAGGCCGGCATGAGCTTGCGCAGGGCCTCGGTGGCGCGTTCGGCTCGATACTCCTGCCAAAAGCTAAACAGTCCGTTGATCAGGTTGACCAGCCAGATGGCAAAGGCCAGTTCCGGCAGCCGCGCCGCCAGGGCAATAAAACCGCCGATCCATAGCAAGATGGCCATCAAGTGGGTGAAATTGACGATGAACTTCAACCAGAGCGGTTTGCCCTTCACTTTGCGGATCACGTTGCGGCCGTAAGCGACCAGGCGCTGCTCGGCTTCGGTTTGGGTCAGCCCTTGAGGTTGGGTGCCTAAGAAACGGTAGACTTCGGAGATGGGCAAAGCGGGAATCGAGGCCAGAAGTTCGGGGCTGACGCGGGCTGTGGGGTTTACAGACTGTTTTTTCATAAGAGCATCCGTTGATACTCGTTGACGTCGCCTTTTCTATCTTCTGTAGTATACGGTCAATAGGCCGGGAACGCATCAGGCAATTGGAGAGTTTGCCCACTGGTTAAGAGGTTAGTTTTGGACTAGATCAGGCGGCTAGGCTGTCGAATGCGAAGGCATCGAGGCGAGGTCGAAAAACGAAGGTACGTCAAATATAGCATATCTCGCTTTGCCGCAAGAGGTTTGAGAGGGGATTTGGCGTGGGACGTAGAACGTAGGAGTGGGACGTGAGGTTGTACGTTCTACGTCCCACGTTCCACGTTCACGAGGATCTTAAAGTTTCTCTGGTTTATCGCACGCCCATTAACAACTCAAAAAGCAGTTGATCCAACTGTTCGTAAGGCTGGCCGCGCTGGCCCATCTCAACCCGATCAAAGGTATGGGCTTTAAGCGCATTGGCCTTCTCCACAGAGTAGGTTCCCTGGAAGCCGGCCATCGATCCATCATCGGCGGTGATTTCAGACAACAACGCTTGAATTTCTTCGTCGGCCTTGAACTGGGCCGCTTTCTCTTTGAGAATGAGGTAGGTTCGCATACAGCCTCTGGCGAAGGCTTTGACATCCTCGAGGTCGGCGCTGCGGTAGGCATGGGCGTCGAAATGGCGGCTGCCGTTGTAGCCTACTTCTTCCAGGAATTTGACCAGATAAAAGGCTTGCTTGATGTTCTCCGCGCCAAAACGGAAATCCTGATCGTAGCGGCCGATCTTCTGATCGTTGAGGTCGATGTGGAACAGCTTACCGGCGTCCCAGGCCTGGGCCACGGCGTGCGTGAAATTGAGACCGGCCATCGTGTCGTGCGCGACCTCCGGGTTGACGCCGACCATATCGGGATGGTCCAAAGTTTCGATAAAGCCGAGCATCGCGCCGACAGTTGGCAGGTAGATGTCGCCGCGTGGTTCGTTGGGTTTGGGTTCCAGGGCAAATTGATAGCCGTAATCCTGGTCGAGGTT
>JAGRBZ010000377.1 GCA_020433805.1 Anaerolineae bacterium | reverse complement strand
GGTTTGTTTAAGATTGGCATGTTTGAGGTTGGCCTGCCGGAGATCGGCATTACGTAGATCCGCACTCTCCAGGTCTGTGCCGCTCAGGTCGGCCCCAATCAGTTCCACGCCGTGCAAATCCACACCGCTAAGATCCATCGCAAAAAGTTCTGCGCCGCTCAGGTTGGCCCGGCGGTTTTCCGCCTCACCGAGACTTGGGCCGCCAAACCTTATCCGACGGCGTTCCGTCTCATTGAGGTTGGGGCCAAACAGTCCCGGCTTTTCGCCCCGACCACGCGCATCATTGATGATTTCTAAAACTTGATTTCGAGTGAGTTTCGTCATGTTATCCCTTTACATTACCGGTCACCAACACCTCGACCGTTAGGATCATCGCCGCAATGGAAACGGCGCTTTCCAAAGCACTCCGGATGACCTTGGCCGGGTCGATGATGCCGGCCGCCATCATATCTTCATACTGGTCGGTCATCACGTTGTAACCGATACGGCAATTCTTGTCTGCTTCCTGGCGACGGCGTACACGGGCGACTATCAGCGCACCATCCAAACCCGCATTACGGGCCAGGACCCGCATTGGTTCTTCTAACGACCGGCGAACAATATTTACGCCCGTTGCTTCGTCGGGGTCTTGAGCAATCACCCTGTCCAGGGCCCAAACAGTATTCAGCAGGGCGACACCCCCACCGGGGACGATACCTTCTTCAACAGCGGCTCGACTGGCGCCAAGCGCGTCTTCTATCCGCTGTTTTTTCTCTTGGCGTTCAGCTTCGGTGGCCGCTCCAACCTTAATCACGGCTATTCCGCCGGTCAACTTCGCTAATCGCTCCCGGTGTCTTTCCTTTTTATAATCACCCGCTGCTGCTAACTCGGCCTTGATCTGGCAGATACGCTTTTTAAGGGCCGTTTCGTCTCCGTGTCCGCCGATGAGGGTGGTCTGCTCTTTCGTAACCACCAGCCTATCACAGCAGCCCAGGTCGGCTAGGGTGGCCGATTCGAGCCGACGTCCGGTCTCCTCGCTAATCACCGTTCCCCCCGTGAGGATGGCTATATCGTGCAGCATCGCCTGGCGCTGGTCGCCAAAGCCAAGCGCTTTCACCGCTACCAGGGTAAAGGTACCTTGTAGCTTATTGAGCACCAGAGTGGCCAGGGCTTCGCCACTTACATCATTCGCAATCACAATCAACTGGCGGTGGCTGAGCCGAGCCAGTTTTTCTAACAGCGGCACCAGATCAGAGGCGGCGGTTATCGACTGGCCGCAGAGCAACACGTAAGGCTCTTCGAGTATGGTTTCCATACTCTCCAGGTGGGTGATGAAGAGAGGCGAAAGGTAGCCTTGGTCAAACTGCATACCGGCCCTGTATTCCGTTTCCGTCAGCATACTGGGGCCTTCTTCGATGGTTACGGCTCCATTCGGGCCGACTTTATCCAAAACTTCGGCGATCATCTCCCCAATTTCCCGACTCTGCGCGGCGATGGTGGCCACGTTGGCCAACTCGGCCTTCGTGCCAATCCGCATCGCCTGGGCCTCGATGGCTGACGCTACCGCCGCCGCTGCTTTTTTCAAGCCGCGTTTCAGGAGTATGGGATCGGCTCCGGCTGCTATATTTTTTACACCTTTGGTAACCAAAGCCTGAGCCAAAACCGTTGCCGTCGTAGTGCCGTCTCCGGCAATCGTGTTGGTCTTGGCTGCTGCGGCTCGAAGGAGTTGAACCCCCATATTCTCATACCGATTACCTAACGCAATTTCTTGAGCTACCGTCGCCCCGTCGTGGGTAATGGTGGGTGCGCCCATCCCCTGGTCCAGGGCTACGTTCCGCCCCTTAGGTCCCAAGGTTACAGCTACAGCCTGCCCCACAGTATCGAGGCCGGTTTTCAAATGGCGGCGGGCTTCATCTCGAAAAAACAGGTGTTTCGTCATTATGGATTCTTTTCCCGGCTAAAGCTACAAAGTCGATTTCCTTATCATTGCGGCCAATTGAAAAATATCCCAGGCGTTCGCCCTCCTGCATCAACTCTTTGAGGCGATTATAGCCGTACACTGATTCATCAAAACCACCGTATTTTTTAATCAGCGACTGTTTGATCGTAGATAGCAGGATTTGCGACTGAGTAGACGCCTTAACCATGGTCACAATCTCTTGAAACAGTAAATCGATATTATCAGGCAGGTTGGTCTCCATAGCCCGGGTTTCCTTGTGGGGCAGCGTCAGCCAATCGCGCAGACCTGCCGTATTGAGCGCAAAGTAGCCGGCCTGGACGCCGGCTTCGATCATGGCTTTGAATTTTACAAAACCGTACTCATTTTGATCAAAGCTGCCATAGGTTCGAATAAGTTTTTGTTTGACGTGGGCCAAGAGCATAGGGGCACCGTCTTCTTGATGCAATGCTTCAACAACGGTTTGATAGATTTTTTCGAGCGATGGGAGCGACTTGTACAGTTCCTCTAACTCTACCGATCCTACCACTTCTCTCCAGCCTTTATAGACCTTGTATTGGCCTTCATCGCGGCGCAGATGGCCGGCAAAATGCGTCCACTGGCTATAAACAGCGTAATATTGGCCTTCTTGCTTAATACGACCAACGCACTCTACGCCATTCCGATAGACAATATAATAGCCGCGTTCCTGCTCTACCCGACCTACAAAATCGGTCCAACCGCGATAGACATTGTAATGCCCGCCTTCTTGCTCTACATGGCCAACAAACTTTGCCGTTCCTTTATAGATATTACATCGTGCCATATATCAGCCAACCCAATCTTCTAGAATGAAATCTTAAACCTTTGGAACGAAAACACCCAGCTACAGAGAGCCAGGTGAGGATGAATAGATAAGCAATACCACCAATTAATCTTCACACACCGCCCCCATTTCGACGGGACTCAGATGAGTCGGCCATGTAGTGGTTTTATCGTAGCGTGCTTCCTGGAAATTAGCTCTGGTGAGGTTTGCTTGTTTCAGTTGGGTTTGTTTGAGATTGGTGTGGCTAAGATCGGCATCACTCAAATCGGCGTTGCTTAAGTCGGCTTGGCGCAGCTCCGCACCGCTGAGTTTTGCCCGGTGAAAATCAGCCTCGCTAAGGTGGGCTCGACCAAGCTGCACCCGGCGTTGTTCTGTTTCCACCAGGTCTGCACCAAAAAATTTTGGCATTTTACCCTCCAGATGAGCTGTCTCAATGATGTGCAAAACTTCTTCTCGCGTTAATATGGTCATACTATTTCAGCGTCCTTTCTGGGTTGTTTGTAGTAAATTATCAATTTCTTGGTTGGCCTCGGCAATCGATATATCCGCCGCCATAGCCCATTCTTGCGAGAGTCGCTTTTGCGTTTTACGGAGGATGGTCTTGGTGGTTGCCCCTAACGGCTTTTTCCAATCGGCCAAGGTGAGATCGCGCACTACTTCACACATCACCAGAAAGGATCCCTGTTTCAATCGCTTCATCAAGTCCAGAGGTTTCCGCCGAAGGCGAGTATTATTGCGAGGAACGGGAGGGCTTTTCAACAAATCGCGGTACTGATCAAGATCACTCTTGGTTGTTACCAACCGTAGTCCAACCGTATCCTGAGCGGCTACCGGTATCCATAGGGTGCTGTTGGAAAAAGCAATTTGATAGTACCGGCAGGCTTCTAATTCAGAAAATTTCTTTTTCTCAACGGCCGTGATGTGGCCCATTCTGTAGACAGGGTGAACGACAAAATCACCGACTTCGAACTGCATAACTGGCTCCTTATTTCTAGCTTTGCTGTTGTCTAAACAACTCAAATAAGTGTGGGATTTGGTCGAACTCGGTGGACTTGTCCAGAAAGAAGTCGGCTCCGGCCCGCAAACATCTTTGCCGGTAGCCCGGATAGGGATAATTGGTCAAGATAATGACGATAGGCCTCACCTCTGCCTGCTTGACCCATTTCAAGACATCAATCCCACTGCCACCCGGCATGCGGATGTCTAAAATCACCACATTTGGACGAAGCTTTTGAATCGCGCCGATAGCTTCGGCCACCGTCCCGGCCTGACCCACAATTTCAGTACCGGTTATCTCATTGAGTATCGTCACCAGATGCTCTCGGACGATAAGTGAGTCATCAACGACAAGTACTTTGATGTTTGGCGGTGAGCTTAACGGGAATGTAGTCATAATAGCCCAATACAAGCGCGTAATTTATCTAAATTACTTTTGCAATTACATCCAATACATGGGTTGGCGTAAACGGTTTTGCAATCCAGCCGGCGAGTAAGGATTTAGCCCTTCTGTCAAGGTTCGATAGAGGGCTGCCGGTCATCAACAGAATTCGCATATCCGGCAGCATTGTGCGGATAATTTCGGCCAACTCCAAGCCATCCATAGTCAGCCATGTGCCAATCGGTTAAGACCAGATCGAATCGTTGCTGCATTAGCAGCCCGATCGCCACGAAACCATTGGGAGCAGTTGCAATGCGATAATCGGTTTTACTTCTATCAAAAATTTTTTTGACATAGGAGAGGATTTGTTCTTGATCATCAACAACGAGAATATGCTTACGACTATGAGAATGCATAGCCGGGTTCGCTGTCGTAAATGGTATCCATTTGATCAGGCTCAAAATTTGCCGGCCATAAGGTCGCATCATTGTATTTTGCCCGACGCAGATTAACCCCGCGTAGATCCGTCTCGCGCAGGTCAGCCTGGCGCAGATCAGCCTCGTGGAGGTCGGCTCTGCTCAGTTCGGCGTGGCGCAGGTTGGCTCCTGATAGATTAGCCCCGCTTAGATCGGCCTCTGTTAAGAGGGTGCCTTGCAGGTTAGCCCGGCTTAAGTCGGCCCGGCGTAAATAGGCCTGACTCAAATCGATCCCTTGTAGGTTCGTTTCATTCAGATTAATCCACCACAGGTCAGCCTGACGCAGATTGGGTACTTCGCCATTACGGTGGGCCAATTTGATGGTCGCAATAATTTCTTCTCGCGTTAATTGCATTGTTTACAGCCTGGCTGATCTGGGCAAGACGGGGTACACCTCTGATAATGGAGAATAGGACGAACCGTCATGATAGTTTTCCCTGAGCGTATTTCTTTAGAAAAAAAGGAACTTCCGGAGCTTCAGTAAATTCAGCTGTGCCCATAACCTTTTTTAATTCGGGATTGGACATAAAAGTACGAACATTGGTCAAAGTATCCCATCGGAACAGTAAGAATAAACTGTTGGGATCATCAGTAGGGTGAAAAATTTGGTACCACTTTTCACCACTTGCCCGCCGCATTTCAATGAAACTATCGAAAGCAGCTTTCCAAGCGGGGTAGTCTTTAACCGTGTGACGAATAAATAAATATGCCATTGGTTATTATCTCCTTTCGTGCAATTCAGCCTAGCACTGACTAGCGGATGACAGGATTTGCCTTGCGGATCTCATCAATTAAAGGCGTCGATTTCATGTGATTTTTATATACAATTATTAAGGATACACGATGAGCGTACTGAAATCTATCAGGAGGTCTCTACATTTTATGTAAGGTTTCGGCTGATATGTTTGTCGGTATTTGTCCTACAAGGGCGTAGGGATTGCGTAGAGATAAATGGGAGGCGCGTTATTCGACCAATCCGTTCTCAAGAGCATAACGGATGATCTCGGCATTGGTCTTTAATTGCATTTTTTCCAGCATGCGGGTGCGGTAGGTGCTGATAGTCTTGGTGCTTAACGCCAGGCTTTCGGCAATTTCAGAAAGGTTTTTGCCCCCGGCCATCATTTGCATCACCTGAAACTCGCGGTCGGACAAAGCCTCATGCCGTGGCCGCTCGGAGGCCGTATCCAGACCAAAGGCCAAGCTCTCGGCCAGAGTTTGGCTTATATATTTTCCCCCGTTAACGACATGGCGAATGGCTTTGATAAGTTCTGATGGGGCTCTTTCTTTAGTTAAATAGCCAGACGCACCGGCCTTGAGTACACGTACGGCTAGCTGTTCTTCCGCATGAATACTAAGAACCAACACCGGCAGGTCGGGCTGTTCGTGCTTTAGTACCTTGAGAATATCGAACCCGCTGCGGTCGGGCAGCGTAATGTCCAGCACTATCACATCCCAGACGCCGGCACGGGCTTGGTCCAATGTATCCTGGCCGTTAACGGCCTCACCGGCTACCGTCATATTGGGGATATCTGACAAAATCTGTCGCAATCCCTGCCGTACAATAGGGTGATCATCAGCAATGAGTATTTTGATCATAGGCCATCCTCCAGCATTTGCGCATTTGTTGTGGATAACGGCAGCGTGACAGTCACAATTGTGCCTTGCCCCGACGTACCCTGAAAATGAACTTCACCCGCTCGCAGCCGCGCCCGTTCTTGCATGCCCAGCAGACCAATTGATTTTGGGCTGTCAATCTCGCTTTTGGAAATACCTCGTCCGTTGTCCTGAACGCGAAGGGTTAAAAAAGTGTCATTTTCCTCTACGCTGACCTCAATTCGGGTAGCGCGAGCGTGCCGGGTGACATTGGTGAGAATTTCTTGGAAGATGCGAAAGACCGTGGTTGCTCCATCAGTATCCAGAACTGTTTCCTCCGGGGCGCTGATAAGTTGGCTCTCTATGCCATAGCGGGATTCAAATTCCTGAAGCTGCCACTCAATGGTCGCCACCAGGCTAAGATCAAGAATACCAGGCCGTAACTCTGTAGCAATGCGACGCACGGCCTGGATGATAATATCAATCAAGTCAGACATCGCCAGTGTTTTCTGCAACAGAGCTGGCTCTTGGCGATCAAGGTGCTTTTGCAGCCAGGCGACATCCATCTTTAGTCCGGTCAAAGCCTGCCCAAGTTCATCGTGAATCTCGCGGGCGATGCGGGTGCGTTCTTCTTCTCGAACAGATTGCAAGCGAGCAGACAGCTCTCGCAACTGTTCCGTTGAACGTCGGAACTCATCTTCTTTACTTCGGCGATCAGATGTTTCTCGTTCCAGGCCGGCCTTCGTGTTCAGCATTTGGCCGGTAAGTTGGGTTAGACACATTTCTAATTCGGTAATAACCGCTTGAGATGCCCGTAGTTGGTCGTTTCGCTTATTTTTTGGCAGTTGGGGCGAAGAGTCCATACCGTAAGTATAGCTTGAAGTAGATTGAAAAGATATAAAGGCTATATTGTTTTGGTGAATGAGGCGAGGTTACTATAGAACTTGTCTATGGTAGGCGATTGTTGTATGGTTATTCTCGGAGCATCAAAACGTGCTTTGTCGCTCTAAACAAGTGATTTTTAATGACTACAGGATACAGCTATGGAATTGCATCAACTCTATTATTTCGTGGCCGTTGCGGAAACAGGAGGCTTTAGTCGCGCCGCTGAGCGCTGTAATGTAGCGCAGCCCTCCCTGAGCCAGCAGATCAAAAAGCTTGAGCAAGAGCTTGGTCAGCAGTTATTTGATCGATTGGGACGAACTGTGGCGTTGACGGAGGCAGGCCAGGTATTGTTGCCGCGTGCGCGTTCTATTCTGGCCGAGGTGGAGCATATTGAGCGTCGGTTGAGCCGGGAAATCGACGAGGGGTACGGGCAGTTGGCGGTCGGCTTCATCCCCACAATTGCCCCCTTTTTGCTGCCGAATGTGATCAAGCGCTTTGCCGAAAATTACCCCCACGCAGAGTTGTTGGTTCATGAGGATTTGACCGAGGCATTGGTCAATAGCTTAATCGAGGGTCGATTGGATCTGGGCATCATGAGCATGCCAATCCATAACAAGCTGATCGCCACTGAGGAGATTTGTACCGAACAACTGCTTATTGCCTCGTCACCACGGTATAACGTAACGAAGGGCGCGACACTAAAAACCAAGGAGCTTGAGCAATTCCCGTTTATTGCCCTTAACGAAGTCCACTGTTTGGGCGAGCAAGTGCAGTCGTTCTGTTATCAGCAGGATGTCAACCTTGAGATTGTGTGCTACACCTCGCAGCTCTCTACGGTGCATAGCTGTGTGGCGCTGGGGTTAGGCGTATCGCTGGTGCCGCAAATCCTGGCCGCCACCGATACCTCAAGCGAGCTTCGCTATCGGCCTATGAGCGAGCCTATCCCCCATCGCAAAATTGTGGCCGCTTCCCACTCCGGTCGGCATAGCTCCTTTTTGGCACGCCAATTTATAACGCTTGTGCGAGATGAATATCAGCAGCTTGTTGATAGCGTATCGCTATGAGGAAATGATACGCACTACGCAAAATTGAGGAAGGTACTTAAATTAAAGAGCCTCAATCCAAATGCTTATCAAGGATCTCGTCGTGATCAAGGTTACCCTCTTCTAAATGGCCGGTGGCAATATAGATAACCCGTTCCGCGATGTTGGTAGCCAGGTCGGCAAAGCGCTCTAGATCGCGTCCGGC
>JAGRBZ010000376.1 GCA_020433805.1 Anaerolineae bacterium | reverse complement strand
AAGCGCTCAATACGCATTGCGCACTACGCAATAAACAAAGGCTCAAATTATGGCGAAAACTTAGAGACACTAACTAGGACGTATTTTTCACGTCCTACGTTTCACGTTCTACGCGACCACTTCCTCCACGATAAATTTGCTGTAAAAGAACGCTTTGTCGGCTTGATGCAGGCGGCTGGCCAGATCGGAAAGCGGGCGGAGTTGGTGAGCCATCCATTCGGGTCGGGAGCGCGGGGCAAGCAGGTTCCAGTAGGCCAATCGGCTGCCGGGGCGACCCACGTGCGCCAGTTTTGGTAAAAGCGTATGATAATTTTCTACCGACATGTATTCAAAAATATTGCTCAGATTGTAGCGGTCGATAGGGCCAGGTAAATCGTACGTATCGAGAAAACTTTCGAGCGACTGACAGCGCCACGCAAGCCGATCAAGGTTGGCGCGGATAAGCTCGAAATTTTCGGGCCGCAGGGAATAGGGTAGTGCTGTGATATGCCGACCGGTTAAAATCCACTGCATGTAGGGATTTTCAGCGCTGTTGAGCGCGGTGGCGGCGTAGCGCGTGCGCTCTAAAATGCGGTCGGCGACGCTGCCCTCGACGTAATCAAAAAAGCTGGGATCGCGTCCCAGCCGGCCCATGACAAAGCGCGAAAAAAACAGTCGGAACAGCAGCCGCCAGCGCCAGGAATCCCATTGCTGTTCGTAAAATGTCCGGCGCTGTTGCGGCGATTTATTCTCAAACAACTGCTCGATACGATCTCGATTGTGAACGAGCGGCAAAACCCGTTGGCGAAACAGGGCAAAATAGCGTTCAAATTTACCGGCGCTGCCGATACCGGCGGCAATTTGCGCCTGATGGCTATCCCAAAAAGTACGCACCGATGGTGAGAGAAGCGGCGCACAGCGTTGATAAAGCGCCACGCGCCGCCGACTGGGTGTCGAGCCAATGAGTTCTAGAAGTTCAGCGTGACTTAATTCTCGATAGGCGGCCACCCGCAGTTCCAAACAGGCTAACTGGGCCGGATTAAGGTCAAGAGCAATAACCCACCCCGGATTTTTGCTCAACATCGCCAGCGCATTATCCCCGGCGGACGCAATCGCCAGACAGGTGTCGCCCGGCTGAATATCCAACGCTTCGAGCAAAATATCCGCGTCCTCCCAACATTGGGCATAGCGGATGACCGAAAAATCGGTTTTGGTGGTAATTTCACTACGCATTTGCATATCAAATTATGAATTATGAGGGATGAATTATGAGGAAAGCCCTTTTTCATAATTCATAGTTCATAATTCATCCCTCACAATGTTCATCCTTCATAATTCTCTTCACTTCTCCGGTGCTGCCGTTAAATTCCACAAGGTCGCCATCTTTGAGCCATTGGGTAACGCCACTGAGCGAAACGATAGCCGGTAGACGCATTTCGCGCGAGACGATGGCGGCGTGGGAGAGTAGACTGCCGTGTTCCACGAGTAGGCCGGCGGCGGCGGAAAACAGGATAATCCAGCCGGGGTCGGTGCGCTGCGCAACAAGGATTTCGCCAGGGCGGAGCGTTGTGGTTTTGGGATCGGTGATGATGCGGACGGGGCCGCGAACGATGCCGGGTGAACAGCCGAGGCCGTGGAGAGTGGGGGTTGGAGATTGGTAATTGGTAATTGGTAATTGGTAACTGGAGATTGGAGATTGAAGACTGGAGACTGGTGGTTGGTAGTTAGAGACGAGGCCACGGGTTTGGAAGCGGTTGGGGGGTGGGGTGGATTTTTGGTGGTGTTCGAATTCGGTGTGGCGGAGTTGGGCCAAGGTTTTTAGATGGGTGGTGGTGGCAGTGCCGTTGATGAAACCGAAAATTTCTTCGACTTCGAGATAGAAGATGTCGCGCGGATTGTCGAGTAGGTCGAGTGTGTGGAGGTTGTGGCCCAGTTCGACGAAAATTTGGCGGGCGCGGCCAAAGAGGCGGGTGCGCTCGAAACGGAGATTCTCGCGGTTGCGAATGAGTTGGCGGGCGTTTTTCAAAACCCAATTAAAGATAAGCCGACGGATGGGATGGCCGGATAGGGCGGTTTGGACTTGTTTACTAGCCTGTTCCGATGCGCTGATCTGCGGGAAAGGATGGGTGCCGTTTTGATAGTGATCGGGGGTTTGAGCCATGTTTCGGGCGAGCTGGCCGATGGATCGAAGCAGCAACTGCGGATCATCGTGCAGGGTTGGGCTTTCGAGCTTGAGTTCTTCCAGGCAGCGGTCGCCAAATTTTTCAAGATAGGCTTTGTATTGGGCTTCAAAGGCGGGTCGAGTCGACATCGCGCTTACAATTTCAGCGCGTGAGCCGGCGATCAACAGCTTTACGAAAGCGGTATCCTCGGTGATGCTTTGGGCCATGCGCCGCATGTGAGCTGCCGGTTCGGCGCTGATGATGCCGCCGGTGCCGGACAGCAGAGCGTTTTGCAGCGTGCCGTGGGTATCGCTGCACCATTTTTCGGTGAGTTGGCGCAGGACGCCGTAGAAGATCATCGCGAAGAAATCGTTGACCAGAGGCGCGTCCCAACGGGTGAGCAGTTGGCTTTCCAGGGTGCGATAGTAGGCGACCAGTTCATCGGGGCGCTGTTGGCTCAGGTCCGGTCGCCCACTGCCGAGCGCGTTGTTCAAGCGGTCGTAAAAAGCATCGATGCGGCGCGGTAGAAGAAGAAAATTGACGATGAGACCGATCAGCGTGCGACCGAGATAGAGCGCATCGCGCAGTCGGTCGCCCCGGCTGGGGATGGTTTGTTCGGCCAGCAGTTCGTCGGGCAGACTTTCTTTGACGCCCATCATCTGCTCCATAAAGCGCCGGTTGAGTTTGTAGCCGGGCAGCAGCGCCAGCACGCGATACCAACTGAGCAGGTTGTAGTAGATGCGCCCCTGAATGAAACCGAGCATATGCCGGAAGGTCAGCGCATGATCGGCGATGATGCTGTTCGGCACGCCCATAATTCGGCAAAATTGGCGATACACTTCCTCGTAGGCGCGGCGGGCAAACGAGAAGGTCAGCGGCGTGGTGACACCGGGGTAGCTTTCGGCGATGTTGCTGTTGTCCCACAGATTGAGTTGGCCCTCTTGTGGCTCCGGTTCGGCGGGTAAGGTGGTGATGGGCCGCGCTTGCAGCAAATACAGTTGGCCGTTTTCGATGGCCCACTCAATGTCTTGAGGGCAGCCGAAGTGTTGGGCGGTGCGGCGGGAGAGGGTGGCGATGACGCGGATGTCGGTATCGGATAAGGGAGTGGGGGATAGTGCGTAGTGCGTAGTGCGTAGGGACGACTCAGAAGAATTACCGGGCGAAGATGGATTTTCGACGGTAAGCGGCTGCGGGTCGAGAATTTGGTGGCGTTCGATGATGCGGCCTTGAGCATCGACATGGTAGGTATCGGCGTTGGTTTGGCCGGAGACGAGGGCTGTACCGAGACCGGGAACGGCGCTGATGACGGCCACGTCGCGCCGGCCGGTGATGGGATCGGCACTGAAGGCGACGCCGGACCAATCGGCGTTGACCATACGCTGGATCAGAACGGCGGGTGGCTGAGGCGCGGTATCGAGACCGTTCGCCCGACGGTAGGCCAGCACCCGTTCGCTAAAGGCGGAGCGCCAAACATCGATCACTTTGTCGGCCACCTCGGCGAGAGGGACGTTGAGAAAGCTGTCGAATTGACCGGCGAAGGAGTGGTGAGTTCCATCTTCATCAAAAGCAGACGAGCGCACGGCCACCGGCGCACCGTCGGGACAAAGATCGGCCAGAGCCGGTTCCAGTTCGGCCCGGATAGGAGCGGGCAGGGTGAGGGTATCAAGTAGAGTGAGAACATCACCGTCACTGCCGACTTCGGAAAGTTCGCGGCGGTGGGCATCGCTCAAGCAGGCATCAAACGCAGCAGGCGACAGGACAAACCAGGCGGGAATAGCAATATCGGTATGGCGCAATGCGGCCAGGTTGCGGGCTTTGCCGCCGAGTTTTGTATTCGGTTCAGAATCATCGGGATGAATGATAAACAAGATTACGTGCTACTCCGTAAATATAGCTGTTAGCAATCAGCCGTTAGCTGTTAGCAATTGGCAGTTAGTAGGTCAATTTTATAAAGTATTTCTACAAACCCATAGTAAGTCATCAAAAAATGTGTTATTATGAGGACAGTTCATATTGGAATAGTGTTATGACACAACCATTAACTGAAATCAAATCGATTATCATCCCCATTCTAGAACAACATCAGGCTATTCGCGCCGGTGTATTTGGCTCGCTGGTGAGAGAAGAAATGACCGCCTCCAGCGATATTGATATTTTGGTTGAGTTACCCCTGAAAAAGAATTTGTTTGATTTCATCGATCTCAAGCTGGCCTTAGAAGATGCGTTGGGTCGATCGGTTGATCTTGTCGATTATTCGTCAATCCACCCCCTGCTGAAAGAACAAATCCTAAATGAGGAGGTTTCCATTTATATGAAACGCGACAGCCGCCTCTTTGTTCAAGATATCCTTGAAAGTATTGAAAAAATCGAAACGTATACGCATGGTCTCACTATCGACGATTTTTTCCAAAACGACCAAATTCAGGATGCGGTTATGCGCCGGTTTGAAGTTATTGGCGAAGCGACCAAGAACTTGCCTAAAGAACTGCGCGATACCTACCCCGATATTCCGTGGCGCACGATGGCCGGTTTACGTGATGTCCTCATCCACAGTTATTTCAAGATAAATTCGGAACTTGTTTGGGACGTCATCGATCAGCAATTGCCCAACCTAAAATCGCAAATCCAACACGTCTTCGACGACCTATCCCCCCAATAACATCTGCCATAATAACGGCACCGCTCCGACACCGAGATACATTAGTAGCGTCCACACACCCGACATAGTCTCGATGAATTTAGCGCGGCTGGCATTTGGCTTTTGCCAAAATCGAACAGCGACGATGGCTGCCAGCGTGAGCAAGATGACCAGCAAAATGCTAACCGGCCCTACAAAATTAATTTGGGCGGCGGCGAAGGCGGCGCTGATGGCGGTAATCAGTACCGACACCCACCAGACCAACACCGCCCGGCGAGGCCCCCACAACGCGCTGTAGGTCTCGACGCCGGTCTCTTCATCCTGCGGCGCTCGAATTTTGCGACCGAGTTCGATGACTACCCCGTTGAAAAAACTGACGATGAGAAACCAAGCCAGCCCGCCATGCGGCAGATTGGCTCCGGCGGCTAGCCAGTCGCAGGCGGTGGTGTAGAAATCGATGAGTGGCACGATGAGCATGTGGGTCCACATATAGGTGATGGGCCGCGCTTTGATCCAATCGCGCACAAAAAATTCTTGGCTCATCAGGGCCAGATAGCCCCAGGTCAGCAGCAGCAGCGGTATGAGGTCCGCTGTCAACCACAACGCCAGCCCCAGTTGAACCGCCAGCGTCACGCCGCCCAGCAGGCCCAATTCCCGCAGCGAGACCAGCCCGCGCGGAACGGCTCGATAGGGCCGGAAGCGCGAATCCTCTTCGAAATCTTTGAATTCGTCGGCTAGCCGTAATTGCAAGAAGAAGAGCAAGGCGCTGATAAAGGCGACGATAACGACGACCGGACGCGGCCAGGCGATGTGTCCGCGCAGCAGGCTGGAGTAGCTGATCGCCGAGAAACTAAACGCGGCAATCAACACGCCATGACCGATGACCGGAAAGCGTTCGGCTTGATAGCGCCAGAAACGGGCTATGAGATGGGTTGGGTCGGTTGCGTTCGTTGCTTGGGTGTCGATGGTCATAGTTTTTGTGCTGCTCAGTTGGTCGATAGTATAGCCGGGATGGGGTGAATTGTCGCCTATCGAAAGTTAGGGGGGAAGGGAGATTGGAGATTGGAGATGTGGAGATAGGGAGATTACACCGTTTGTTGATAATATTCAAAACGTACGCGGTGAGGAATGGAGTGTCCTCTATTGGCAGTGTCATTTCGAACGGAGTGAGAAATCCCCCCGGACGCTGGATAAAGAGAGACGTCGGTTGGTAAAACGGATACCAACGGGGTGCAGGTGGCACCCATCATCCTAACTGCCCCCGCGGCTGGGAGGGGATTTCTCCCGTTGGTCGAAATGACGTGACTTGACTTTGAAATGATACATACCAGGGGAGACTCCAGAAACACCTGGTCGATATGGGTTCTACCCTGGTGTACATGACCTCTACCCCGGTATATATGGAAGCTACCCTGGTATACTATGGCTCTACCCTGGTAGATATTTGGTCTACCCCGGTGTATTATGGCTGCTACCCTGGTATATGTGTATTCTACCCCGGCATATATTGTTTTAACCCCCGGTAGATAGAGACTTACCCCTGGGATGATACGAGATCTATTGCTCAAACCTCGCCTTATGAAGCGTATCGCTTAGGCCTCATAGGTAATTCGCCCGTCGCACATCGTCAAAACCGGTTGGATTTGCTCAACAGCGTCGGGTGGCACGGTAAAGATGTCATCCGAGAGTAAAACAAGGTCGGCCAGCAGGCCAGGACGCAGTTGGCCTTTGCGCTGCTCTTGAAACTCGGCGTAGGCGGCGTCGCGAGTGTAGGACAGTAAGGTATCAGTTAAGGATTGACATTGCTGGGGCAGACCATCACGCCATGGCCGACGGTTAAGGGCAAAATGGATGCCGGTTAAGGGATTGGCTGAGGCGACAGGCCAATCGCTGCCGAAGGCCAATATAGCTCCGGCTGCCCGCAGGGTTTGCCAGGCAAAGGCACAGTCCCAGCGCGACTCAGGCACGCGGCGCGGCCAGGGGTCGGGGTCGTCCAGGGTCAGGATGGCGTGGGCCGGCTGCATCGAGGCGATGACGCCTAAATCGGCAAAGCGGGGCAGGTCAGCGGGGTGAATCAGCTCGATGTGCTCGATGCGGTGACGGCTGTCGCGCAGGCCGTTGGTTTGACGGATGGCGGCGTAGCTGTCAAGAATACGGCGGACGGCTCCGTCGCCCACGGCATGGACGAAAATCTGCATGCCCAGCCGGTCGGCTGCGGTGGCCATGCGGGTAAAATGTTCGGCAGAAAAAAGCGCTCCGCCACGGTTGTCGGGCTGTCCAGCGTAGTCATCGAGCAGCAGGCCGGTGTAGGTTTCGATGACGCCATCCATAAAAAATTTGACGCAGTTGCTGCGTACCATCTCGCCCGAACAGGCAGCGCGCATGGCCACGGCTTCGGCCAGCGCCTCGATGGGAGTTTCCGGTTTGACGTGCAAGGGGCAGTAGACGCGCAGCAGGAGATCGCCGGCGGCTTCGGCAGCGTGGTAGGCGGACAACTGCTCGCTATCGCCAAACATGTTGTGAATACTGGTAATGCCGAACGCGGCAGTTTGCGCCATACCCCATTGAAGCAGTTCTCGCTTGCGGGCTTCGCTCGGCGGCGGAATCAGATCGAGCAGCACCTCATACGCACCGAATTCGCGGAGTTCGCCGGTTGCTAGACCATCGCTAGCGCGCACGATTTCGCTGTTGGGGCCTACGGGCCGCTCCTCAGATAAAATACCGGCCAGGCGCAAAGCCTCGGTGTTAGCCCAGGCTGTGTGGACATCGTAGGCAAAAACAACCAAAGGCCGGTCGGCGACAATGGCATCGAGCTGATGGCGCGTAATCGATTGATGGTGCGGCACAACCGAATATTGTAACCCACGACCAACCAACCAATCGGCTTCAGGGTAGGTAGTGGCATATGCGCGAATGGTCAGCGCTAGATCATCGAGCGATTTAACGGATTGCAATTGAATATCGCCCAACTCCAGCGAGCCGGTATAGAGATGAAAATGACTGTCGATGAAACCGGGCAGCAGGCTGCACTGTTGGCCGTCGATGCGGCGAGTGTTCGGGCCGCGCCACGCTTCGGCATCGAGATTGCTGCCAACAAACACAATCTGGTTGCCGCGCACGGCAACGGCCTCGGCATGGGGGTTAGCGTGATCCGCAGTGAAGACACGGGCGTTGTGAATAAGAAAATCGGCAGGGTGGGGCAAGGAATCCTCCATGAAAATAGTATAGGCGATTTTTTAGGAACGAGAATTAGAGATCGAACATCAAATAACTTCCGTATTTGCGTTGGGGTAATTGGTGATTAGTAATTGGTAATTGGCCTATCAAACGACAAATTACCAATTACTATTTACCATTTACGTATCACTTTACACCAAAGGTGCTGGTCTCAATATCGTCTCGGAAATAGTATTTGTGAAACTCGCAATCTATTGTGCTTGATAGGGGGGCGATGCGTCAAAATTGGAGGTGCTGTTTCAACATTTCGACGACATTTGCCGCATCTTGTTGGATTTGGTGGCGCTGATCGACGACGATAGGGGGTTGTCCTTCATCGTGCAAGAAAGGTGGATTGTAATGAGCGGCCACGGTTTCGGGCAAGACGTTGGGGAAGGTCTGACCGCTCATCACGCCCCA
>JAGRBZ010000375.1 GCA_020433805.1 Anaerolineae bacterium | reverse complement strand
TCATACTCACCGGCCACGTAGACGTGCTTGCCATCGCTGCTGACCGTCACCGAGCCGGCTCCATACAAACCGTCTACGCTGCCCACCCCGTCTTTAAGTACTTCCACAAAGGTCAGTTGACCGCTGCTGCTGTCCCGGCTGAACACCGACACCGCATTGTCATCATAACCGGCCACGTAGACGTGCTTGCCGTCGCCGCTGACCGTCACCGAGCTGGCTCCATTCAGGCCGTCTACGCCGTCCACGCCGTCTTGCAGCATTTCCACAAAGGTCAGTTGGCCGCTGCTGCTGTCCCGGCTGAACACCGCCACCGCGTCGTCACGACTACCGGCCACATAGACGTGTTTGCCGTCGCCGCTGACCGTCACCGAGCTGGCTCCATCCAAGCCGGTGCCGTCATAGTAAGCTTCAATAAATTTCAACACACCGCCCGCTGCGTGGCTATAGGGCGGGATGAGCGCGTAAAAAGCTAGCAGCAAGAAAAAAAATAAAACTGGGATAAGTTTGAATGATTTCCATTTGAATGATTTCATAGAAGGGTCTCCGTTGGGAATAGAATTCAAGGTTTGGATCGGTATCGTTAGGGTGTTCCAGCTTTATGGTTGCTGATGACCAGGCACAATGCCGCAGCAGCGTACTTTCAGCAGCGTGTCCGGCTTTGCTCCTGTGCAGTGTGTTGACCCCAGAGGATGAACAGACTTTGATTTGTTTTAAAAATGGAAGGGGTTACGGTAGCATTGCGGCTTAATGTGGCCCTTCTCTTTATAAGGGGGGCGACTATCTCTCCGATTTTCCGGTTGATATTGGTAAGTGTTTTGCTTAACAGGTCGCGATCGTTATGGTCTTGAACGTTGCACAAACAGTCATTACTATGATAACGGATTGAAAAAGAACTGAATAGAGGCGAAGGTACTTAATTGTTTGCCCAAAGGTACCTTAAGGGGAGAGATTATGAGCCAAGGGGCAATGAGGCAGGTCCGCATCTTTATTCGATGGGCATGCTTATCCTTACCTGCTAGCGTCGTAACCCTTGCCTGTTTTTGATCAAAACCTTACCTGTTTTTGACTAAACCTTTGCCTGTTTTCGACTAAAACCTTGCCTGTTTTTGACTAAACCTTTGCCTGTTTTCGACCAAAACCTTGCCTGTTTTTGACTAAATCTTTGCCTGTTTTCGACCAAAATCGGGGCAGGGAGGCTTAAACCGTCGGCTTGTGCGACGTTTGTAATAACAGGATTTACGCAATTGAGCAGCAACTATGTCATTTCGAGCGACGATAGGAGCGAGAAACCCCTTGGATTGCTGTTTGCAACCGAACGCGGTTGAGATTTCTCTGCCTCCGGCTTCGAAATGACACAAAATGGGTGAGTGCTCCCCAATAACCAATGTATTTATCATATGCATCAACGGTTTTTATTATGTAACTGCCATAAAAATAACATAAAGATTTAACAGACATATCTGTGGTTTTGGTTATACTGGATAACAACCTTAACCACTACGCAATACGAGAAAAATCAAACAGGTTCTATCAGGAGGTTAGAAAAATGAGCGCAACTTATACCATCCATAAAACGGGCTATAGCAATGGCGAAGAAAAATACCACGCTTCAGTCCACTATAATCAAGTGATGAACGAAGACGATGTCATCGATTTGATGCTGCTGAATGGGTCGCCTTTTTCCAGATCCGATACGCAGGCGATACTCAATAAGTATTATGAAACCATTAATACGGCTGCTTGCAACGGTTGGCAGGTTGTTACGCGCAACGCCCGCTATGGCGTCACCATTAAGGGTGTTTTTACCGGCCCCCACGATAAACTTGACAGCCGCCGCCACAAGGTTGTTCCCCAGGTAAAGCCCGGTTTAGGCTTCAAAAAAGCCGTGAAAAAGGGTGTTACCATGGAAAAGGAAACGACGTATAAAAAGCAGCCGGAGTTGAATGAATACATCAATTTCTACAGCAGCGGCTCTACGGCTGAGATGTCACCTAGCCACACCGCCCGCATTGTGGGCAACCACTTGCGCTTCGACCCGACTGATCCTGAACAAGGGTTATTTATGATACCGGTCGATGCCACCGGGGTGTTGCAGATGCAGGAAGCCGTGAAAGTTGAGGAGTTCACCGATATTACCCCCAAAATGCTCACCTTTCGGGTGTCCGATACCCTAACCCCCGGCTTCTATGCCTTGGAAGTACGGACCAAATACGGCAAGAGCAGCCTGCGCAGCGGCAGGCTGGATGATGTGCTTCAGGTTGTATAATCCCGGTTTTCTCACGTTACTCAACAAAATGAAAGCCCCAGGCGGTAGTGCCTGGGGCTTTTTTTTTATACCTATTGCCGGGAGTAACCCCTTCCTGGAAGCTGAATTTACAAGCAGGCAAGGAATCAATTGCTGTTGGTGTTAGTCTCCCGTATGTCATTTCGCAGCGGAGAAATCCCTGTGACGATACGCCTGAAAAGCTGTCCGGTTGGGAAACCTTGAAGCAACAATTCTCATTTTTCCCCGACGAATGCTTCATGCCTTGCAATGTCTGAGGGATTTCTCCGCCTTCGGCTACGAAATGACATTTGCGGCTTTAATTATCGAACTGAGGTTATCTAATACAACGAGAGCCTGTTGTTGCTTCTCCGGCTCAGATCGATCATAGGCATAAACGAGTACGTTGGTATCAACCAAAACTCTAACGTTCATACAAATCTTCGCGCCGCCAGTTTCGTTCACCGGCAACGGAACCGAGATCGATTAAACTGGTGATAAAAGCTCTTTCTGTTTGCCAAACGGCCTCATTATAGGGGAGTTGTTGAAACAATTGCGCATGATGATCGATGGCTTGCCGGATGAATTCAGCCTCGCTTAGACCAGTTTCTTTGGACACTTTCTTTAAGAGTAGATCTTGATAAGGTTCAACATAAATTTGTTTGCGAACTTTCGAAGGTATTGCAGACTCCTTTAATACGCTATACATCATCACTATACATCATACTCTACACTATATCATAACCTACTCCTTACAGCAATGCTATTTTGACGGGGATTACGCAGTCCTAATTAAATGATAGTAAAAAATGATGGAGTGTAAAAGGCGAAATACAAGCTGTTCTATGATGAACCGAAGTGTAATGTTCTTCGAATGGTAGTAACTGCTGGGTTTTATTCAAAGAAGGGTTTCCAGAAAGTTGGGTTAACCGTTCTTCAATGTTTGTAGCAACATCGAGGCAGATGGTTTGCCGAATATAGCCCAATACTGCTCCTTGAGAACAGTTGGAACTGTAACGGCAATCCAGAAAGCGATCAACTCCGTTGGTGATATATTTATCACACAAAATTTTGTTATTTGCTTCAATGAGTTTACATTCTATGCCAAAATAGGAGTGTTTATGCCATTGATGACGAAAACAGCAATCAACTGTTGGTGGTTTACCTCGTTTTGATTTCTGGTTGGTCTTGTCACCTTTTTCATGGATGGGGACAAGCGAGATATCAGTTTTCCGCCAATGGAGTTGTAAGCAAACAAACCATTCTTCAGTGATATCATTTTCATCCATTCCAGAAGTTATACATTGTAGGCTGAGGAGATCAGAATAAGCATCTCGAATAAGTATTAAGATTATCTGAACACCTTTTATACCAAGTGTTTGGGCTAAATCCGATGGAATCGTAGGTTTTACAGGTCGAAGGTTGCGGATACTCACCCAAGTGACTCCTGATGCCCCATCATATCGGCGTAAATTTCATCGGCATCCCGTAGAGCCATCGAACGAGTCCAATGTCGTTTTTGGTCGGGTTTGACGATGTAGATAGTTTTGCCCAGATAGGCGCGAACATGTCGTTTGATAAATACACCGGGTGAGCGTTGGTTGGTTAGATACTCATTGAGTTCAGTTAAAATTTTATCCAACGCTTGTTCCGATGGTTCAGTGGTTATTTCGGCTATAGATTCAGAAATTAATCGTAAAGCCACAATACGTAAAGGCGATTTTTCACCCTGATAGATAATTGCCCGGAAGGGTTGTCCAAATGAATTTTGCAAGGTGTTTTGGAGCGTTTGCAGGTATTCTGTCAGGTGTTGTTCACCATGCTGAGAGTTAAATGTTGGGTCAAGGGCTATAGACTTATCTTTGCGACGAAAATAATCAAGGGTGTAGTCAAAGGCATCATCAATTAATATCTGTTCCTGTAGGGTTAAATCATATAATTGTTCAGCCTGTTTATTAACTTTAGTTTCCCAATCAGGATCATCGGCTAGGTTTTGTAAATCAGATACAGTGATGGGGTCTTTAAATAAATCAGGTGGCATTGGAAAGTTCATGATTTCATCCTTTTCCAATTCATCCCGTTCTATCAACCACCGCCGACTTGTCATTAATGCAACGTATAACAAAATCTGACTATTCAAAACTAGACAACATTGAGCCAAATAGTCTATGTCTTTTTCGGGGCCATGAATACCTAAAATGGAATGTTTGAATATAGCATCTTGATCTAAAAATGCAGATTGCAAACTTTTTTCCCCAGCCATAGGGCTTTGCTTTACCACTATATGAGGTGTTTGAAATATTGCTTGACGAGTTTTTGCGCTTCGTTGAACCCATTTCTCTTTAAATAGAGGCAATGTTGCTTCAAGAATACTAAATCTATTAAAACGCTTGATATCAAGATAGGGTTTTCCAACTAACCAACTAACTTCATATTTTTTATTACCAACAACTATTCCTTCCGCATGAACCCATTTTGGATCTCGGCTATCACACACTTGTTCAAATGTTTGGTAAGGAAGTGAATTCAATCTCTTAATCAACTCATAATCTCTCGGCCCCCCCCACATAGCAACTTTCCAAATAACATCATTGTCGTGGGCTTCTTCACGCGGTAATTCAGCAATGTCTTGGGGTTCAATAACAAATTGCCATTGGTCATCTTTAGAGTGAGTTGGTTTAGGGGAACAGTAGAGAATCGGTATATCTTCATCTGGGGCAGTGGGTTTATAGATAATGATGGCCCCGGGTCCGGTAGCATTCTTAAACAAGATGTGGCGATAGGCGGATAAATTGATAATCGTTTCGACATGATAACTAGCCAAAAAATCTTGTCTAAAATCAGTATACGTGCCGGAGCGATTAAACAGCAAACCCTTGCTCGGCATCAGTAAACATATTTCTCCCGTCGGTTTACAAAACTGTATAGAACGCCATAAGAAAGGAATAGCGATTTGTTTATCAGGCGAAAATTGACGTTCCGGAAAGAGTTTTTTCTGCCAGTCACAATAAGCTTTGGCTTTATCAGTAAGGCTACTTTGCCAGGGAGGGTTGCCGATGATCAAATCGAATTGTTTTGTATTAAACGGTTGCTTATCATCAAAAAAATCAGCCCTGGGGAAAAGATTTTTCTGGCGTAACAGAGGAAATTTAACTTCTCGAATCTGGCGAGGCTCTAGAAAATCACATAAGGTTAGATACAAACTGAACGCGGCCACATGAACAGCATTGGGGTCGAGGTCTATACCATAGATGTTTTGGGTTAACAATTCTTTCAAATCCTGAAACTGGATCTGTTTATCAGGATGAATTTGCTCCCAGTGAGCTATCAGGCGTCGGTAGATTTCAACCAAAAAAATACCAGAGCCGCAGGCTGGATCAAGGGTATTGAGCGATATTTCTGTTCCTTCCCACGGAAAAATTTCATCCACCATCAAAGAAACAAGATGATGCGGCGTATAATGCGTTCCGGTTTTGGCAACTTTTTGTTTAGTTACTTCCCGTTCAGAGATATGGAAAAATTCTTCGTAAATACTGCTGATAAACTCTATGGGGATAACATCGAATGAATAAAATTGCCACAATCCTAACTGCTTGTCGGTTAACCGGACTCGACCACCAAGAAAAGGGGCTAACTCTTCCAAATGTGTTATCTGGATATGCTCTGATTCTGGGGCCGTAATTGGAAACAAATCACCGTTGAATTGTTGGTTCAGCGCCTTAAACAATTCAAATGTCGCGTCTTTATCTATTAACACATCGGCAAAACAGGTTGCTTGATCTACAAATTGGCTAAAGAAATCATTAGGGAAGACATTTTGCCCATTAGAGTCAGTTCGATCTTCCAAATATTTGATGAATATAGCCCGAGCCAACAAGCGATGAACAACATCGGAAGCAATTTGAGGTTCTAAATCAGGTAATTTACCGATTAAGGTTGTCCTTAATGTTTTTAAGTTTTGGAGCAATAGTTGGTCGGCCCGATTTTTGGGGTCAAAGCGATCTTGGTTATGTCGCCAAAACCGCCCAGACTCAAATTCCCATCGATGATAGGTTTGTCGTAATTTCTCAGTCTGAGTAAAAGCATCAAGGCTTTCTATCAAGCCTGCTTGATAATCACGTCCTACCTGTGTGGGTGTTTTGTACAGATCATAAATACGAACATGACCATCTGGTAAAGCGGCAAATAAAAGTGGGGCACGTCCCATATTCCAGGCCAAACGATGCAATTCGGCCAATTCTTGAGCAATTTCTGGTTTGCTTTGCCCTCTTAGCTTCCGAAAAAAAATGTAAGGAATACTTGTCCCACCAGTAGGTGGCCGATAGAAATAAACAGCATCAACACCAACCTTATCCCTGGCGGTTTTGAATATCATCGACTCATATTTTGTACTGGGAGGATGTTCAGTCGTAGCCATCTGGTCGCCGGGTTGCATATCTATTGATTTGTAAACCTGCTCAAATGTTTTTTGGCTACTAAAGGGCATCGTTGGTCCAACCTAAATTCTTAAATTATGTGGTTTCAGAGAACAAGTGTACTACAATTCACGGCCTAAATCAAGAATTATCACGCCTCATTTCGCCCTAAATCAACATCCGCCGGGGCGGCGATCCGCCTTTCAGGGATAAACAAGCCGTTTTTGGGCAATGTCCAGACAAACCGACGAGAAAGGCTGCATAATGCCAATGTCTTCACGTCTTTCACAGCCATACCAAGTCGGAGCAATCTTGTCAACATTTTAGAGATGGTGAGAGCATTTCAATTTGTAGACGAGTTTGAATCGCTGAATATGCTGAGAAAAAAGGGGCACTGAACTGTCGACTTATGACGGAATCCACCTGATTAGACTATGCTTAATGGAGTTCCGGTTGAAAGATCAGCGATTTCAGTGCTTTTAGCGACCTCGGCGATGGTAAGGGACAGTTCGCCCCCAAAGTGAAACTGATCCGAATTGCTCTACAAAAAAGACCCCAGAGGGTTTAACCTCTGAGGCCCTTAACGCTCTACAAACTGTTAGCTACTGCATAACGGCTACCGACTCGGCTTTGGTAACGGCCATCGATTGGTCGGCGGCGATGTTAAGCATATCGCCTTTATCCAGGAAGTTATCAAAGCGGAGCACCATATCGTTCGACTTTTCAGCCACGTAGAGGTTGCTGCCGTCAAAGTCGATGTCGACCGGGTTGCCTAATTGGGTGTTGCTGCCGCCAATTTGCAGATCAACAGCAACCATATTGTCGGCGGAGGAAACACTGTTGATGGCAAACAGTTGGCCGTCGCTGGCGCTGGCGGCATCACCGACATCGGACAGCAGCAGCGTATCGCTGGCGGGAACATAGTAAACGCCGTGCAGGTTAACCGAGATTTGGTTGCCGCCGGCATCAGACGGGATAACCATCCGGTCGGGGCCACTTGCGCCTTGGTTGACGGAGAAGTTGTTGTACACAAGGGCTACACCGTCGGTACCGGCCACAAAGAGCGTATCCGAGGCCAGGTCGTGGTGAATATCCCACAGGCTGCGGTCGCCGCCCAAATCGGTTACGGTAAAGAGCGGGGTTGCATCACCGGAGGAGTCGGTGCTAAAGACTTTGATGTCTTTCGCGCCGAAGTCGGCTACCAAGATTAGGCCCAAATCATCAACTACGTACAAGCCTTTGGGGGCTACCAGGCCGGTGCTGGGGCCGGCAATCATCCGCGAGCCGTCACCGATCATGGCGTTGCTGCTCATCAGGCTATCGACGATGACAATCGCGCCGGTGCTGTCGGCCATATCGGCAGTCAGGTAGGCGGTGCCGTCCGAACTGTATTTCACGCTCTCAACACTGGTGATACCACTGAAATCGCTAAAGGTAGCCTGGGTTGTTGCCAGGTCAGCCGTCAAATCGACGAGCATATCGTTGGCCAGGTCGCCGGGGTTGGCCGTAGCCAGAACCGCGCTCGCCATCATTATGCTGTTGTCCATCATGGTACTATCGTCCATCATCGCGCTACCGCTCATCATCGACGGGTCAACTACGGTGACCGACTCGGCTTTGGTGACGGCCATCGATTGATCGGCGGCGATGTTGAGCATACCGGTTTTCGCCAGGATGTTATCGAAGCGAAGCACCATATCGTTAGACTTTTCAGCCACGTACAGGTTACTGGCGTAAAAGTCGATGTC
>JAGRBZ010000374.1 GCA_020433805.1 Anaerolineae bacterium | reverse complement strand
GTTGTTTTGAGGTGATCGGCGTCGGCCCCGAAGCCGTCGCGCCAGCCTTCCTGGAAAACGCCCCACATGGCGTCGTCCATCACGCTCTGAGGGGTGCGCCCGGTGCGTTCATTTTCGCGCATGGACTGTTGGGCGAAAATGGGGGCCATTGTCGATTCGCGCACGGCCCGGACGTGGCCCGGTGTCGCCAGCCCTAATCTATCGCCACAGCCGGCTGATTTGTTGAGGCCCAGCGGACGGGCGACCAGGAAGGGCAGCTTGTGGCGCAGGGCGGCGGCGTTGGCGGCACTGGTTGGCCCTAGCGTTAAATGCAGCGTCTGGTCATCGACCGTGACTTCGCTGCTGTCGCCCTTAAATGCTGTCGTGCCTGCGGCGGTGAGAATGCCGAGCAGTTTGTTGCTGCCTCGCCGCCCCAAAAAGTAAAGTGCGCCGTCTGCGCCGGTGATGGAGGCCGGGTAGACGGTCAGGTCGCTTAATGCCGCCAGTTGATCGGCAACTGCGGTGGCCTGGCCTTCGGTCAGCGAGGGCAGGATGCCTTCGCCGGTGAGCAAGCTTGTTACATGGGTTGTCATGCTTTAATCCTTTCCATATTCCGGCCCAACGGGCGCAAAGCGGAACATCCCGTACTGGGCTTGAGTCATAGTGTAATCATTCGTTTGATACATCAGCGCCCACATCCGCTCGGCCATCATTTCCAACTCTTGGCGGCAGGCGGGGTCGTGAGCGCGGTTAACCTGTTCGTAAGGATCGTCGGCCAGATTGTACAGCTCATCATAATCAAAGCCGTTGAAGACGTATTTCCATTCATCCCGCCACAAAATGCGCTGGGTATAATGGAAGCGTTGGCCGTGGCATTCAGCAAAGGCTTCGGGTCGCCAGTCGTCGGGCGCGGCGGCGTCAGCCTGTATAAGCGGCACCAGCGAGCGGCCCTGACATACAAAATTGTCGCCGGTGGTCAGTTCGACCAGCGTTGGCGCTAAATCGATCAGGCTGGCGTGAGCATCGACATGGCGACCGGCGGCGATGCCCGGTCCGCGCAGAATCAGCGGGATGCTGTAGGCTTCGTCAAAGGCCGGGATGCCCTTGAGCAGCAAGCGATGCGCCCCCATATAGTCGCCGTGATCGGAAGTAAAGACGATGAGGGTATTATCGATCTGGCCGCTCTGGCGCAGGGCAGCGACGATGCGACCGACCTGGTCGTCGATCAGCGAGCAGAAACCGTAGTAACAGGCGGTGGCTTCGGCAAAACTGGGCCATTCCAACTCCTGCCACACGCTCTGCAAGCGACGGTAGATGGCCGGACGGTCGGCCAGGTCATCGCCGAAGCTGGGTGGGCGTGGGATTTCGGCCGGGTTGTAGCGGGCGAAATAGTCGCCCGGCACCACGTACGGATCGTGCGGCGCTTCGGTGCTGAGGAACAGCGCCCAGGGTTGATCAGGCGTTTGGCCCGCCTGCTCGATAAAATGGATGCCGTCGCTGTAAAGCTGGTATTCCGGCGTCGCTTCCACCGGCTGATCGGTGACGCCGTACAGCAGGAAGTCGCCGTAGCCTTTTTGACGCACGGTGCCGCGTAACTTCAAGGGCAGGTCGGCGGCGACTAGACCCTGTTTCTGGTGGTAGCGTTCGATGTCGTAGGTATCGAAGCCAAAGTTCTCCAGGCGGTTGCTGCGCTCGATGTGCCACTTGCCGAAGTAGCCGGTGCGATAACCGGCGGCTTGCAAGTTTCGGCTCCAGAACGGCAGGTCCGGTTTGAGGCCGGCGCGGTAGGGTTCGACGGCGTGGGTGACATCGACCATCCCGTGGCTGTGCGGGTACAGGCCGGTCATCAAGCTGGCCCGGTTGGGCGAGCAGATGGGGTTAACGGCGTGGCAGCGGTTAAAGCGCGTCCCCTCCGCCGCCAATGCGTCGATGTTGGGCGTTAAACATGGTGAGTCCGGCGCAACGGTGTCGCTGCGCTGCTGGTCGGTCATTAGAAAGAGGAGATTGGGTTGGGGCATAGGCCCTCCTTTCAATAGGTTTTGCTCCGGCTCGGTGCGTGAGCGGAGCGTGTGTGTATGGTGCGTGCTGGTGGCGGTGGTGAAGCCGATGCGCCGATAATGGGGGCACGGCAACAACCGGCACAGCTATTCCGGCCACGTGCGGCGGGTGAATTTGGCATCCGCTTAGGCGTGGCCCACCAGGCCCTCTCCGCGATAAATCGCCGCGCTCGCAAGCAGCACCGGATAATTGAGATTAAATAAATAATCAGACTATCGTGCCCCCGACGTTCACCGGGCGATAAATCGGCCCGGCTATGAACAGCGCCCACTAAAGACGGGCTTTTCAAACCCGCTTGAGCGGGTGCCATTGAGTAGCCCGGTTGATTTATTACCGGGTGGACGTTGGGGGGAAAGACAATTTGGTTGTAAATCAGCGTTGGATTAGGTTTTTTTTGTCTGTTGACATTTCGGGCTTGCATGTCATTTCGACGAGCTTGCGAGGAGAAATCCCCCCGATCTTTGCCTGTAAGTGGTTGTTGTAGGGGATTTCTCGCTCCTTCGTCGCTCGAAATGACACCATCCGTCATCGTTTTAGCAAATGTTAACACAACCTAGCCAAAATAGGTCGATTTAGGGCATCTAAGTGACTGTCACCTTTAGCACTGCGTAAGTTCTGTTATAATTCTTGCCTACATCCCTATCCTTGGCAAAGGGAGCCTCTCATCTTTCCTTTTATATAACCCTTGGCTCAAGATAGTCCGGGTTTCTTCGCTCAAGCACTTCCCCGGCTCAGAACGGTCAAGATTCTTCCAGGCAGACCTTTCCGCTACTCAGGAAGGTCTGAAATCTTTCCTTTTGTACAACCCTTTGTCATTGGTGGTCTAAAATCTTTCCCGCAAGACCTTCCTGCGCTTAGGATGAACCAGATTCTTTCCCGCAGCACCTTCCTGCGCTTAGGATGGACACAATTCTTTCCCGCAGTACCTTCCTGCGCTCAGGATGGACACAATTCTTTCCCGCAGTACCTTCCTGCGCTCAGGATGGACCAGATTCTTATAATTTATACAACCCTTTGTCACGGGCAGTCTGAAATCTTATAATTTATACAACCCTTTGTCACGGGTAGTCTGAAATCTTTCCGGCAATACCTCCCTGCGCTCAGGATGAACCAAAATCTTATAATTTTTACAACCTTTTGTCATAAGTGGTCTTAATTCTTTCCGACAAGACCTTCCTGCGCTCAGGATGGACCAGATTCTTATAATTTTTACAACCTTTTGTCATAAGTGGTCTTAATTCTTTCCGGCAAGACCACCGGGCGCTCAGGATGGACCTAATTCTTTCCGGCAAGACCACCGGGCGCTCAGGATGGACTAAAATCTTATAATTTATACAACCCTTTGTCATCGGTGGACTTAATTCTTTCCGGCAGCACCTTCCTGCGCTCAGAATGAACCAAAATCTTATAATTTATACAACCCTTTGTCATCGGTGGACTTAATTCTTTCCCGCAACACCTTCCGCGGCGCAGGAAGGCCCTAATTCTTTCTCTCAGCACCATCCTGCGCTCAGGATGGATCTGATTTTTTGTTTTTGCCTATCCCTTTGCTAAAGAAGGTCTTGATTTTTTGTTTTTGCCTGTCCTTTGGCCGAAGAAGGTCTTGATTTTTTGTTTTTGCCTATCCTTTGGTCGAAGATGGACCTGATTCTTTGTTTTTATATAACCCTTTGTCAAAGGATGTCTCGATTCTTTCCCGCAGCCCTCGGTTCTGCTGACATTGGCCTAAAATGACAGGAATACTGTCATTTTGAGCGACGCAGGAGCGAGAAATCCCCGCAGCGTTCTTTGGCCTTGGGCAGCCGGGGGGATTTCTCCTCTCAAACCGCCACTGCCGTTAAAGCGAGGAGCGAAGCATCCTCAGATGCGGAGTGGGTTGGGCCGACCCGTTCGCATCTGAGGATGCTCACTCCGCGACTAAAACAGAATATTGATGCGCCCTTTTAATCAACGGCTCCGGCGGCGACGGCCCGGCTCAGGTCGCGGCGCTGAACGGCCTGGAAAGCCGGTTGACTGCGGTAGCGCAACCACAAGGTTTGGGCCAGGTAGGCCAGACCGATGGCCGCGATACCCACGTAAACGCCGGTAACGGTCTGCCACACAACACCTGCTCCCAGCGTTGTCGCGCAGATAACCAGAAAAATAATGACCGACTCGGTGATGGCCCGGGTTTGGCGGCTGTAGGTAATGCCGCCCTGATACCAACTGAGCATCAGCCGCAGGGCGGGCAGCAGCAGCCCCATCCAGGCGCTTTGGCGGGCCAAATCGACCAGCGCGGGCGGCAGGGCGGCCACGTAGGTGAACCACAGCCCGGCCAGCGGCGTCGCCAGCACTATGGCCAACAGCAGAGACATTAACGTGGCGGCCCACCACGAAACCCGGCGTAAGACATCGACCGCACCGGGCCGGTCGAGCAAGGCGATAACGGCTTCATTATAACTAATGCCCACGCTCTGCCAGATGATCAAAAAGCCGTAGACCACCGGCCAAATCGCCAGCGACTCGAGTGGACGCGGCATGCGGCTGAGGGCGGCGCTAACCAGCGGCTGCATGACCAGGGTTAGCAAGACCATAACGGCCAACGGGATATAAAAACGGCTGAAATCGCTCATGGTCAGCACCGGCTCGACTTTGGGCGCGGAGCGTACTTCATCGCGCAGGATAGGCTGCACGCACCAGTGGGCGTAGACCGCCTCGGTCAACACCCCGGCAATAATCGCCGTGGGGCCGACCACGATACCGGCGAACGTACCCAGCCACAGCCCCAGCAGCAGCACGACGTTATCGCTGATGAGCCGCAGGATCGAACCCCAGATGACGGCGCGGGCGTGGTCGAATTGGATCAGCACGCCCTGCTGGAAGCGCCGGTAGCCGGTGCCGAACGTCCAGGGGGTCATAATCATTAGCCCCAGGCGGGCCGGTTCGATAATTTCTGCGGGTACGCCCAAAATATTCCTTAATACTACGTAACACAGCGGCGTGAAAGCAATGAGCGCGTGGATGAGCGTCAGCACCAGCAAGATGCCGAACATGATGCGCCGCAGTTTAAGGTACGAGAGCCAATCTTTGCTGAGAGCCGTTGAAGCGGCCAGCAGCATGGTGCTGGGAGCCTGGACGATGGTTGCCAGGCCGAAAACAACACCCCACGCGGCCAGGTTGATCTCCGGATGGGCCAGGCGGGCGATGATGGCGCTGATGAGCGGTAGCTCGATGGTCATCACCACCCAACTGGCGGCCAGCGGCCACCAGACATGCGCAACCCGGCGCAGGGGCAAAGATGTTGATGGTTTTGTGTTCATAGCCTCTATGTGTTGGGTGACATTACGGTGAGTGTCACAGAATCGCCTGCTGGGCGAGCCGGACGGACCTCGTTGCCGCCACCGCTTCGTTGCCAGCCTCAATGATCACCTGGATTGTATGACCATTTCAACGGATGTCATTTCGACGAGCTTGCGAGGAGAAATCCCTACGGACTCCCAATGGGAAATGGGCGTTACGTGGGATTTCTCGCTCCTTTGTCGCTCGAAATGACATTGTTTGTCATAGTTTGACCGAATGTCAACACCCTCTACTTAATCCGAATTCGATTGCTTATTCTCTGCCGCAGCTAACCGGCTCAAACTCAATACGGAGTAGATGAGGGCGCGGGGCAGGTGAAACGGGTCTTTCACGGGCAGGGCCACGGTTTCGGTAAAGGGTCGGCCCTGCCGGTCGAGCTTCTGAGTCCATTCGCCGTGTTCGGGCACCGGATAGTGGTGAAAAGCGTAATCGTGAACCTTGTCGAACCAATCCAGGCACCAACTTTCGCCCGAAACTTCGTAGGCCAGCAGCAGGGCATACAGAGCCTCGGTATGGGGCCACCACAGCTTCGAGTCGGCAAAGGGCCACCACGGTTCGCCGCCGGCGGCGTCGCGTGAGAGCAGGATGCCGCCGTAGGTTTCATCCCAACCAAATTCAATATGCCAGCGGATGGTCTCGACAGCCTGGCGTAAGCGGTCGTCATCGCCCAAGGCCTGAAAGATGTGAATCATAAACCACATCGACTCGATGGCGTGGCCGGGTACGATGGCCCGCCCGCGCGGCGAGTCGATCAGCTTGTTGTCGAGCCGCATGAACTCGTACAGCAGCTCTCGCTCCGGGCGGCGGTAGACGTCGAGTACTTCGCGGGCGTGATGCAAACCGGCCTCGATAATGCTGTTGTCATTGAGCAGGCGGCCCAACTCGAAGAAGACGAGCGAGAAGATCATCGAGATGCCGTGGGCTTTGACCCCGGCGGGTAGCGGGTAGGGATCGGTGCGGTACGATCCGGGCCGGGCCAGCCGCTGCTGAACGTTATGGTAGGTACCCAGGGCTAAGGCGATGGCTTCCTGACTGCCGGTGGCTCGGGCGAATTCGGTCAGGCCGTAGATAGCGAAACCGTCGGCATAGATGCTGGTTGCGCCCTGTTTTACCCGCCCGCGCTGATCGACACAGAAAACCCACTGGCCCTCGACATCGCGGCCGCACCATTTGACGAAATCGACAATATTACGGGCCGCGGCCAGCCATTCGTCCCGTGGCTCGATATGGTTATAGAGCGCCGAGAAGGTCCAGACGGCCCGCAACTGCGACCACAGATACTTATCGGTGTTGATGATATCGCCGGCGTCGGAAATGCAGGTGGCGATGCCGCCGTACTGCCAATCGAGGGCGTGGTTGAGCCAAAAGGGGATGCTGCGCTCTAAAAGTTCGGCGCGATACAGGTCGAGCCGGTCGGTGAAGTAATGGGACGTCGGCATTAGGCGTAGACCCCCGCTTCTTGCAGCGCTTCCCACATGGCGATGATATTTTGGGGCGGGACATCGGCCTGGATGTTGTGAATGGTGTTGAAGACATAGCCGCCGCCCGGAGCCAGAATATCGATGTTGCGGCGCACCTGATCTTTAATTTGCTGCGGTGTGCCGGAGGGCAGCAGCCCCTGGGTATCGACCCCGGCCCCCCAGAAGGCGAAGTCGTTGCCGACCGTGGCTTTGAGATCGGCCAGATCCATGCCGGTGGCGGTGAACTGGACCGGGTTAAGAATATCGACGCCCAACTCGGCAAAGTCGGGCAGCAGGGGGCGAATGTTGCCGTCGGAGTGGAAGAAGAGGCGGGCGTTGGGGGCCAGCCGTTTGATGGTCTCGAACATGGTCGCCAGCAGCGGTTTTATCTGGTCGCGGAACATAGCGGGCGAGATAAGCTGCGACACCTGGGTGCCGTAGTCATCGGCATAGGAGATAACATCGACCACGTCGGCCAGTTCGGTCAGGGCGGTTTGCCAGTAGGCCAGCTTTAACTCCAGCAGCTTGGCGAAGAGGGCATCCATCGTGGGCCGATTGATAAGCATCATCATCAAACAATTTTGCATGCCAACAATGCGCTGGGCGAATTCGAAGATACCGGCGAAGGCATCTTTGAGCAGCACGGCGTAACCGGCGGCCCGGTAGGCTGCGGCCTGCTCCCGCAGCCCGGCCACGCGGCGCGGGTCGCCCATATCGGGCCAGGGGTGGCGCTCGATGTCTTGGGGGGTGATGTCCAGACCGTCCAGCGGCACTTTGGCGACGCTGTAGTAGAGGCCATCGGGCTTCATACGGTGATGGATGATGCCCCATTCGTCGCGGTAGGCCCAGTGCTCGCCTTCGTCTTCTTCATTAATATTCCAGTTGTGGCTGTTAAGCGGAAAGAGGCCGCGTACGTCGGCACCCAGCCGGCGCAGCAGATCGTCGTCGGGCAGCGCCAGTTGTTGAATGGTGTCGCTAAGGGACGGCTCGACCGGCGGTAAATCGAGAGCCTGGCGCAGGGCGCGATAAGCCACCACGTGAATGCCGGTCACCTGGTTGCTGCCCAGATCGTACGGCACGCGGTCAGGCTCTTGATGGTTGAGGGCGGTCAGGAGGCGCTCTCGTGAGTTCATGGTTGGTGCTCCTTTGGTAAGCCTCACCCCCAATCCCTCTCCCAATTGGGGAGAGGGGAGTCGCGCAAGCGACGGGGTGAGGGCATATTAGGTTATGATTGCCGGGAATACCTTGAAAGATGTTGTCCGGCTTTTTTGGTATCGCCGCTTCCGGCCGGTTGCCACCATGCGGCAATGCCGACCTCTCACAGCGGGTGTCATTACCGTTGCTGTGTTGGGCCGGCGGGCGGAAGCGGCGGATATGATTTTTGGTTGATGCGACCGGATGGAGGCGGTCGCTGGTGTAAAAAACCTGTCTCGACAGATTTGTTTTTGGGTTGATAGCGTGTTTTCGACACGCTTATTGTTTTAGACGGCGAATTATTGAGATTAAATAAATAATCCGACTGTTTGTTTCCTACGACGTCCACCCGGTGATAAATCAACCGGGCTAGTAAACAGCGCCCGCTAAAGTCGGGCTTTTCAAACCCGCTTGA
>JAGRBZ010000373.1 GCA_020433805.1 Anaerolineae bacterium | reverse complement strand
CTTAGAGCGCATCGATTTTGGGGAGGAAGGTGAGCGTAAAGGCTTCGTTTTGGTTGAACTGGAGCGCGGCCGCGCAGATTGGACCTTCACTCCGGTTGACGCCCGGCCCTTTATTACCATTCGCATCGATGTGTCGGCCTCAAGCGACCCGATGACCGAAATTTTGGACGAGCTGGATGGTCATAACGTTGACGGAGCCATCGTACGGCTTATTATCAAAGCCACAGAAGAACAAGAGTCGGTGCTGGACGACAAACCGATTCGGCAGGCGCTTCGCTCGGCCAGCTACGTAGCCAGCGTTGCACGCGATATCGACCGGGCACAGCGTCACCGGCTAGGTGGGCTATCGGCTGAGGAGCTGACTCCCCGCCAGGTGTTGGAACTCTATCTCGATTCGAAAGGTACGCCGGAAAATCGGCGCGCCGAACTGCTGCGGCACGCCGATGCTATTTTTCGAGAAGAGTAAGCCGTTAAGACTGTTTCTGATCCACTTTGGGTAGCGTGATGCCCACCTGCTTTTGATATTTTCCTTTTTTATCGGCGTATGAAGTTCGACATTCTTCATCGGCCTCAAAAAAGATAACTTGCGCGATACCTTCGTTAGCGTAGATGCGAGCGGGAAGCGGGGTGGTGTTGGAAATTTCGATAGTGACAAAACCTTCCCACTCCGGCTCAAACGGCGTCACATTGACGATGATGCCGCAGCGGGCATAGGTCGATTTGCCGACGCACAAGGTAAGCACGCTGCGGGGAATGCGGAAATATTCCACGGTGCGGGCCAGCGCAAAGGAGTTGGGGGGAATGGTACAAATATCGCCCTTAAACTCGACAAATGAACGGTTGTCGAACTGTTTGGGGTCGACTACCGTGTTATTGACGTTGGTAAAAATTTTGAACTCGTCGGCCACCCGAATGTCGTAGCCGTACGATGAAACTCCATACGAGATAACCCCTGTTTTAACTTGACTCGACTCAAAGGGTTCGATCATCCCTTGCTCTTGCGCCATTTTTTCAATCCAGTGGTCGGGTTTAATACTCATACAATCCTCCAGCGGGTGTAATAAATTCGGGCTATTCTACTTTAGACCAAATGATATTCATAATCTGTAGGGCATCGTCGTCATTGCAGTTATCATTAAAACTCCACTTAGGCCGATCTTTGGTTTTAACCCCCTCGCCGATAATCTCAGCCACAAACTCCACGCGATCGGGAATGCTGCCATACTCGCCGATAACCATGCCGTATTCCCCTTTGTCATTAGTGGTGGTGAGGAAAGGCCCCCTAAAGCCGTCTTCGTCGCCGGTCACTTGAATAGTGACCCCTGGCAGGCGAGGATCATTACCATCATCACCATCTTTTACATAGCCGGTAACCCCCAGGTGAGCACAGTTAGCCTGCGAATTGGTTTCTCTGGGCTGATAAACACCCGGCGGCGAACCGGGGACAGCTGTATTGGTTGGTGTGGCTAAGGGTGAAACATCAACCGGAGCTGGAGCAACGGTTGGTTCCGGGGTATCAGTGGGTGGTGGTGGCGCTGTAGGCGGTGGCGCTGCCGGCGGGCTAGTGGGCTGCGGTGTGTCGGTTGGGATTTCAGTGGGAGGAGGTGTATCGGTTGGCGGTGGAGTGGGTGTGTCAGTGGGAGTTTCAGTAACGATAGGTGTCGGCGTGGCGGATGGGACAGGCGTGGCGGTCGGTGGTAAGGGCGTATTGGTAAAGGTTGCCAGGGGGGTGCGCGTAGGCCGAACGGTGGCACGCTGCGCTACCGGAGTGTTGGTAACACACGCCAAAGTTGTTATAAGTAGAAGCGTATAAATCCCGAATAATTTGCGATGTAAGACGGTCATAACCTGCCATTGATAAAATTTTAGGGCTTGATCTAGAATCACTATCTCGGTAAAGGGGCAGCCTTGCTATCAGCAAGGCGTACTAATCTAGCATAGAAACGCATGTCCGTCAAAGTTACTGTGAATTTCAACGGGCCAGTAGCATTGCGAATAGTAAGGCTTGGTGCTATACTAAGCTGCCCCTTATTTTATAGAAAATACGTACTTCAAAGGGTGACAGTCAGGCAAGTACGCTAAATCGACCTAGTAGGTGCAACTCACTACTAATTTTTTAGGTAAAAAGCGACGGTCACTCTGCTTTTCTGCACACAACGGCGTAACTCACAAAGTAATCACCTATCATAGTCCTATCATTATCATCCACGCAACAGGAGGCTAACGTGTCGATCAAAATCACCGGAACACGACCCAATAAACGTACAAAAATTGTGGCAACCATTGGGCCAACAAGTGATAATGAAGAAACGCTGCGGCGCATGATTGCCGCTGGTTTAGATGTTATCCGGATTAACTTTTCGCATGGTAAACATGAAGATTTAATTGAAACTATTGCGCTCATAAAAAGACTTCGACAAGAGTTAAATGTGCCTATCGCCATTATGGGCGATTTACGCGGGCCGCGCATTCGGGTAGGCGAAATTGAAGGTGGGCGTGTAGAATTAGAGGAAGGCCAGAAAATTACGCTAACACCTGAAGAGGTGATGGGTAATAAAGAACGCGTGTCAATAAGCTACCCGGAACTGGCCAGTGATGTAGAGGCCGGCAGCCTCATTTTGCTGGATGATGGTAACATCGAGCTTGAGGTAGAGCGTATTGCCGCCAACGGCAGTATTATTGGGCGGGTCATTGAAGCGGGCGAGTTATCGAGCCGGCGCGGCCTTAATTTGCCCGGCCGTCGTGTTAATTTGCCCTCGATTACCGAGAAAGATTTTGCCGATGTCGATTTTGCTATCGAGCACGAGTTCGACTTTCTTGCCCTCTCTTTTGTCCAATCGGCCGATGATGTCCGTCTCTTAAATGCGCTGTTAGCAGCGAAAAAGTCGAAGATCCCGGTTATTGCCAAAATAGAGCGCAAGAATGCGTTAGATGATATCGATAATATCGTAAAAGAAGCCTACGGTGTGATGGTAGCCAGGGGGGATTTAGCCTTAGAAATGAGCATCCAAGAGGTGCCGATTGCCCAAAAACGGATTATTGCTGCCTGCCGCCGAGCCAGTACCCCGGTTATTACGGCTACACAAATGCTCGAGTCGATGATTGATATGCACAAACCCACCCGGGCTGAGGCCACCGATGTGGCTAACGCTGTGCTGGACGGCACTGACGCGCTTATGCTGTCGGGTGAAACGGCCATTGGCTCGTACCCGGCCCAGACCATTGCCATGATGTCAAGCATTGCCATGAAGGCCGAGCAAGCCTGGATAAGTGGCGAGTTGAGTGGCCCTTCAGCGTTGTCTACTCCTGACGGCATCGACGCTAACGTGGCCTATGTCTCGCAAATTGCCGCCGAGTCGTTAAAAGCCAAAGCTATCATTATTCACACCACGACCGGTGGTACCGCCCGTCGGGTGGCCTGCCACCGCCCTAAAATTCCTATTCTGGCGTTGTCTTCTTTTCCGGAGTCGCGGCGGCGTCTGGCCTTGACTTGGGGGGTAGAAAGTGCGCTGGTCGATTTTATCAAGGGTACAGAGCATATGGTCAACTTGGCTTTCAATAAGGTTATTGAAAAAAATATGGCTAAAGCGGGCGATGTCATTGTAATTACTGCCGGGACGCCCTATGGTACTGCCGGCCGCACCAACTTGCTGAAGGTAGAAGAAATTCCTAAAATTTATGGCGAAGATGAGGTTTGAGTATGTTTAAGTCCGGTTTAATAGGGGCCGGAATTGGTTTTGTATATGTTATGAGTTTGGCTTTGCTCTCGCCCCTATGTACGCTGTGTCTCGTGCCTTTTTTAGGATTGGGAGTTGGTTTTATGGCAAGTTGGTTTGATAAACCGGAACGGTTAGAAGCCAACTTGGGACGTGGCGTGGTCGCCGGCGGTATTACCGGCCTGGGTGTTACCATCGGCCAAATTTTGGCGACGATAGTAACCGGTATCCTGGTAACCAATTTAGAGGAATTGCCGGCGGGGTTTGAACAACTCGCAGTGTTTGAACCGGTTCTGGTCGATCCGGCTCAATATTGGCAAACGACTTTAGCAGTTGGCGCATTTTGTAGTATATTTAATTTGGCCCTCATTGTTGGTTTGGGGGCGCTGGGCAGTTTGCTTTGGTTTCAGCAGTATAAGAAAAACACGCTGAACACGGTATCGGCGTAGAAATAATCTCATCGTAAAGAAAGGAGCCTATGGCATGGCTATCCCGACCAATTCTCAACAAGATAAAGGTATGATCATTCTTAAGGATGAATCGGCAGATGCCGTTAAGAAAGCAATTGAGCAAGTAAGCACCGTTATCAATACGGAAGACAACAAAGTATTTTTTGAAGGAAAACGTATTATAGAAGGTCACGGCTTTGCTCTACGGGTAAACAGTTATGATATTTACGAATGCCCCAATGGCTACCTGTTTCATACCTATATGGACAAAGGCCCTAATTGGGTAGTAACCGGCAAATCGATTCAAGAGGTTCTGGATCGCGCGCCCGACCATCGCGTGGCTCGCCGGGCGCATGGCCTGCTTATCCAAAAGAATTTAATCCACGCCGGTCATTAAGTTGATAGTGCTATCTTGACTCCCGCTGGCAGCTAATTATAATATCGATATATGTTTTGCCTCCGTAGCTCAATGGATAGAGCATCAGTCTTCGGAACTGAGTGTTGGGGGTTCGAGTCCCTCCGGAGGTGCTAATATTATTACAAAATCGATATCTCGATTACCAATTTGATTGTTATGCTGGCTTTTTGTAAATTCATTTGGTCAGCATAACCAACTAGGTTGGTCCAGTTAAGCGATTGGCTGGTAAAGACTCCATCGGGATATCGATGGAGTTTTTTGTTGGTTAACCCTTATAAGGAAACAAGCTGATGACCACCGTCACCAAAGAACAACTTCAAGAGCTATTGACCCAACTCCCACCAAATGCTAAAATCGAGCTAGAAACCAAGTCAAATGGAGAGATTAATGTGGGTATCGTTGTTGAAGAGGTTGTGGTGAATGGTAATTGTCAAACAAAAGAAGATATTCTGCAAGAGGAGTATAGCAATCTTTTAAATGGATGGTTGACGCTTACGGAAGCAGCTAAGAAATACCGGGTACCGAGGGCTACGCTTGAATCATGGATCTATCGTAGCAATTATATCCAAAATACTCGAGGCAGTTACCCAATGACCGTGAACGAAGCTGAAGTAGCATATTGTGTGGATATTTATCGTGAACGTAAGGAGACCGGCAGTAAAGCTCCTCTATTAGATGAAATGGGACTTCCTTATGAACTGAAGCATCCGAGCATAGCTCGATATCGTAGACGTAAGAAACAGGAAAAAAATGGCGACTAAAGTCGCTTTTTTTTTGCAGAAAAATCTTGCACATATTGACACGTGCAAGAAATTGTGCTATACTGGCTCTCAATTCAGAGGCACGTCTTAATGTTGCTTCAGACCGAGAGACCAACAATGACCAACCAACTTCACATTGCCCCTGATGAACTAACCTTCATCCAAAGCCGAGTTGAGATTAACCCGCTGCTCATCGAAGAATATGCCGAGATGATGCAGGCCGGTATTACGTTCGATGCCGCCCAGGCAGTGCAGGATGACCAAGGTCAGCTCTTCGTCTTCGATGGCTACCATCGCGGAGAGGCTGCCCGGCGAGTTGGACAGTTGCTGTTAGTTGACGTCATATCCGGCAGTCGGACTGAAGCAGAGTGGCTGGCCTTGGCCGCTAACCAGAAACACGGTTTGCGTCGAACCCACAAAGATAAACAGCATGTTGTCCGGAAAGCGCTCAGCCACCCCAACGGGGTCGCGCTCAGCGACCGGGAGATTGCGCGCCACTGTGGGGTTGACCACAAAACAGTCGGCAAAGTTCGGCGACAGCTGGAGCTATCTGGGGAAATTCCCCAGATGGAGGAACGAACGGTCACCCGTAATGGGACAACTTATCAGCAAGCGACCAGTAACATCGGCCAAAATTCGGGCCAAACACCGACTGGTCCCAAACTCCCAATAAACCAAATTGATCATAAAGAAGAAAAAACTGGGGCCTCGCCGTTGTCTTTCAGCAATGGCTACACCCCTGAACCCCAAGCGTTTGAATGCCCACGTTGTACTCAAGAACGAATTGTGGGGGTCAACGGCAGCCGGCGTTGGTGTCTCAACTGTGGGGCGGAATGGCCGACAGCCACGGCTTTTTTGGCTGAGGTACACCAACCGGTTGTCGGCCTGCCGTTAACCCAGCAGCTACAACGACGATTTGCCCAGGTGGTTGACCATCTGGATGAAAGCCAACTGGCCGCGGTCGAGCAGTGGCTGGCCGGTCTGGAGCAGCAGGTGGAGCCGGTCTGATGAGTCACATTCGGCCCAGCTACCGGGACGGTGACCCGCTGCGGCGGCTGATGGCCGCGATCGTTCTGCGTGCGGCGCGTGACCTGGATCTACCCAAGTATCGCGCCAGCGCTCTGGCTTTTCTGGGCGACTCAGAGGGCCAGGCCTGGCTAAAAGCTTTCGGCATTTCTGAGCGTAATGTCCGGCAGTTTCTGGAAGAAAATGATTGAGCGCCCTGGCGAGATTGTGGGTAAATAGCTAAGGGCTTGAAAATCGACAAATGAGGAGATGAGGCTATGTGTTTTGTAGTGGGCTACACGACCCCCAAAAATCAAGCGTTGTTCATTTTAACCGTCTCTCCACCGGAGCCGGCCCTACTGACACTACTCCTAATCGTATTGGGATTGGTCATAAGCGGGTTGACGGCGGATTATGCCCTGAGTTGGCCGGTCGGGACGCTGGCCTTGTGGCCGTGTATGGTCGCCATCGGGGCGACGGTAACGTTTGGCTTGTTAGAGCTATGGCGATTGAGGGTGCGATGAAAACTGGGGGATCGCTTATCGCTATTCCGGTCTTGATCTTTGCGCTATATTTGGTGGCCGAGCCGCTCATCCACGCAGTTGAAACGGTGGCGCTGCCGGTTACCGTCATTGTGGGCGTAATCATTTGCTTGAGTTTGGGCGGACTGGGCGCGGCGATAGTGTGGGGACGATACGAAAGCGCCCGCGGTCGCCAACTTGATAACCAGGTCAAGCAGGCCCAATTGCTCAAGGTTCAGCAGCAGATTTTCCCGGACGAGAACGGCAATCTCCCGCTGGTCTGGCATTGTGAGGCGTGGATCAACGGTAACTTGGTGGGCGCTGATAACCAGCCACACGCCTGGGCTATCTGGCAAGCGACCAACAATCGCAGCGGGTCGGCCGCTCGGGAGCTGTTCACCCGGCCACCGCTGCCGGCGCTATCCGCCTCGACCTCGCCCATGCCGTTGGTGAGTGGGCCAGGGCAGAGTGAAGTCATTGACGCGGTGGCCAAAGATGTACGGGAGGAAATAGAATGAGGGCGAATTACATCAAGCGTTGGTCGACTGAGGTAGAGCGATGAACCGTGAACAGGCGCGGCTGATGGAACTGCGTACGATTTCGGACAAATTCATCAGCGAAGCAGTGGGGCAGCCCGTACCTTGGCTGGCCTGCGCCGGACCCTCGACCTGGCAGATGGTATATGGTGCTGAACCGGTGCCGGTGTACGTCTGGGAACTGGATACGACAGCAGTCAGCGCCGGGAAGCTGATGAGCCATCGCCACCTGCTGCATGATATCAGCACGGCTCTGGGCGGCATTCGGGTACAGTGGAAAAACCACGTCGGGCTGGGTCTGGTCTTTGATGAGCGACCCGAACCGGCCTTTCCAGAGCGACCGGCTTTACCCGACCCGCCTGAACAAAACTACCTCATTCCGCTTGGTGTCGATCGGAGTGGCAAAACCTACTGGCGGAGTTTGCGGGAACTGCAAAATATTATTCTGGCCGGTCACACCGGCAGCGGCAAGACCACCGGGCTAAAAACGTGGTTGTCGGCTTTGTTGCGACAGCACGATCCAACCACCTTACGACTGGTTGTCATCGACGGCAAGGATTATGAGTTTGTCGAACTGGAAGGCTGCCCCCATTTACTAAGTCCGGTCTGTGATCGACCCGATACTGCCACTGCCGCCTGTGAGCAGGTGCTGCAAGAAATCGAGCGCCGCCGGCAGTTGTTCAAACAGTATCGCACCAATCGACTGGAGCGACTGGCAGCGTTAACCGGGGATACTTTTCCCCTCATCCTGTGTCTGGTGGATGAGCTGTCGGAGCTGGCGGCAATTGGCTTTGATCCAAACCAGGTCGAGCGGATTGCGCAGCAGGGGCGGGGTGTCGGCATCTACGTCATCGTCTCGACCCAACGCCCTTCGGCGGATCTGATTAACAAAGCCAATTTCACGACTATTGTCTCCTATCGGCTGGCCAACAGTTACGAAGCCCAGGTCATCTTCCCGACCGTCAGGCCCTATCATCAACTGGCCAAGGCCGAACCGGGTGAACTGGTTGTGCTCGGCAGCCGGTTGGATTATGTTCATTTGAAAGGCTTTTATGTCGAGGCTATTCAGAATTTTGTAGGCAGCGCCGAGCAACTGCCCCCTTTGGAACG
>JAGRBZ010000372.1 GCA_020433805.1 Anaerolineae bacterium | reverse complement strand
GTGGGCTGATAGATGCCGGCCAGCATCCGTACGGTGGTGGTTTTCCCACAGCCGCTAGGGCCAATGAAGCCCAAAATCTGGCCGCGAGTCAATTCGAAATCGACATCGCGAACCACATCGACATCTCCAAAGCTTTTGGTGAGGTCTTTGGCATCGACAATAATCGGGGTGGTGTTCGGTGTATCCATAGGTGCGGTTTTCTATTCCATTCCTTGTAGAAATTGGTCGGCGGTTTCTTCAAACCGGATAAGGGCTGCGCTGATTTGGTCGATGTACGGGGCCAGTTCGGTCTCGCTGACAACGATGGCCACCGGGAAATCCATCTCAATCGGCACGGTCGTGGAGATAGGAATTGTCCGGTTAAATTCAACCGGCACATCGAGATCAATCGGCACATCGACTTCAACCGGCACGGTGATATCAACAGGAACGTCGACCCCAAAAATCGGCATGATGATCGTCGTATCAATCTCTTCTTGGATGGGAATGACTGTATTAATCGGTACTTCCAGGCTTTCATTGATAGGAAACTCAAGGTCTAACGGGAACTCGTTATCGATCTTGATATCAAACGCAATGGTCGAACTTTTGATCTCCTCCAGATCGGTGATTGTGTCGGCCACAGTCTCCTGGAGGACAGGGCGTGCTTTCCGGGCAAAATCTTGCGTTTGCTGTTGAACACGCAGCAATTCAGAAATGAGATAGAAGTTGAGGCCAAGAGAGAGTAAAACTAAACCATACAAGGCGAATATATGGATGCGGATGTTTTTCATAGCACTCCTTTGATGCTCTGACGGTGTTCGTTATCGGCGTTCGGCTCCACATTTATGGCAAAAATTTGCGTCGGCCCGTAAAGGTGTGCCACATTGATAGCAGAATCCGCCGGTTTTGCCTTCGGTTTGGCTCGATGGCTTTCGCCCGCTGCCCGCCCGTGTGGCGCGATCGCGTGATGATACCGCCGGACGACGAACCGGTCCCGACGGTGCTCTGGATCGATTCCACCACCAGTGGCCGACGGCTCCTAGAATGAGCAGCGTCCCTACCCCAGCCAGACTGTAGGCAATGATGGTGTTGGTCGAGTCTACCGGCGGCTCGGTGGTCAGCGGCAGTACATCCTCGGCATGTTCAGAAACCGGCGGCGTGAGCAATTGCAGGGTCAAGGCGTCGGTGGGGCGTTGGTAGGTGGCGACTATTGTGCGCGATGCACCGGCAGCCAAATTCGATTCGTTGATGACGTTATACGTCAACCCGTTAGGATCGACAAACGTGTTATCCGCTGCCGGCTCCAGCGAAAAATCTGTAGCCTGAGACGGGCCTTGAAATTGAAAAATGGCGTTGTCGATGGCGTATGGGGCGGTAAAGGTATAATCAAGCGTGCGGGTTTGATCCTGGCGGCTGATGATCTCGCCATCGTAATACTCTAACTGCACCAATGGTGAAGGCGTTGAGAATGTCACAAATAGGGCATCATCGCGATGAGTTATGTCGATCTCATTCTCGTCAATCGAGATAAGATCATTGCCTTCACCGTAAGCCACGGCATTCATCGTCTCGATGTAGCCGGGCAAAGGAAAGGTAACGGTTGTCGGTAACGGGGTGTCATCGCTTAACTGGACGCGATAGATGACCAATACCTCCGGGCGGTCAAACTCCGGCCATAATTCGACCAGTAGGTTTTGAATTTGTGGTTCAGTCTGTGCTTTAACCAAGAGTGCCGAGGATACGAATAACAAAAGGAGCAAAGGAAGCCGGTACTTTAACGGTGCTATCATAATTTTGTTGATTTGAATAACTCTCTTTAAGGATTTTGTGAGGCACGCATCAGACCTGATAGGTTTTATACATAACTTTCTGACGTAAATGGAAGTCCATTTGCCGCTTATTTTACGCTGTATAAAATTGCTGGAAACCTGTCAGGTCTTGAACTTCACGGCTGGATTGTACCTCTTGTCGGTTGGCTAAGGCAAAAATTGCCCCTATTATCCCATTGAATCCAATAGTTGCTCGTGTTATAGTTGGGGAAGTGAAGCGCAGATTGATTAAAGAAACTTTCGATCTTCCGCATTCTAAAACATCTGTACCTTAAAAACGATCCATCATCCGTGGGGTGTCTTGCCTATCGGCATTCGTGATTGCGCTATGAACAAACCATCTCGATCCAACTTGCCCAAGAACTACAGTTTGTTGCAACAACCATCGTTAGAGTCCCTGAGAAGTTCTGAAGAGCGGGCTGCGCATTCAGCCTCATCCGGCCAGAGCAAGCGCGGTGTGGCCATAGCCCTAATTTTAGGGCTACTTCTTTTGCAAGTGGTTACGCTCGCTGCCGCACTCTCTATCGTTTGGACGGCTCCTTCCCCCCCCATCGATGTCCCTGCTGGATCGTCTTCTTCGGAATCGTCGCCCGTTGCGGTTCTTTTGCCTACACAGCATCCATCCGCCACTGTTCAATCTCTTATACCGTCTGAACCGACTGCCCAACCCACGGCGTCCATTCCCCCAACCGCAACACCAATCCCTTCGCCTACCTCACTTCCGGCTCCCGTATGGATTAGGGGCGTAGAGTTGACTCAAGGCATTCAAGTGCTGCAAGAGCCGGAGAATTCGCGCTGCCATCCCGATCCGGGTCATCCTCATCATGTCTTGTGCAACAACTCTATTCCGATGGTGGCCGGTCGTCATACCATGCTGCGGGTTTACCTGACCTGCAATCCCGATTGCCCTACTGCCGATACCACTCTCAGTCTCCGCTTGCTCAAAGAGGATCAGGCACAGCAGAGTCTTGCCCAAGAAATTTCGATTGGTGACTTACAACGCGTTAATACGCTGTCGTTGGCCCAACTGCGCGGCGATTTAAACAATTCCGTCAACTTTACATTCCTCCCGCCGCCGGATTGGATGCTCGGCCAGATCACCTTCGAGCTTGAGGCCCTGCCCCACGGCGAAACCACGCTGCCGCCGGATAGATACAGTCTGACCAAAGAATTTGTCGAGCGCAAACCGCTGCGCGTGGCTTATTTGCCCATCGATTACGATGGCCTGCGCCCACCCGAACCGCAGGATATCGACTATTGGCTGCTGCGTATGTATCCTGTCCCCGATGTTGAATATTTTCGCCTGCCGATGCCCGATATGACGTGGGAAGGAGAAATCAGCAAAGGGGAAGTACTGCGCAAACTGCTCTATACCTACTGGGTTTACGGCCAGTATCGTTCGAACGAAGCGCATCCTGATCAGCTTTTTGGCTGGCTGCCGAACGAGGTGTACAACGGTGGCGCGGCGGATCCGTTCTGGTGTCCGGGTTGCGCGGGGCCTCATTCCAGCCGGGTCGCTTTTGGGGGATTACGCCCCGAACAAGATATTGGCGGACCGCGCATTCTGGTTCATGAAATAGCCCACAATTTGGGTGCGCAGCATGCCTGGTCGCCCACGGCTGGTGAAGATGCCGGATGTTTCAAGACGGAAGGTGCCGATATTCAGGTCGATCCCAATTGGCCGTACGATTTCAACCCCAACATTCAAGAGTTCGGCATCGATCTGTACAGCAACCCGCCGGTTATCTATCCGCCTTCCGTCTATGATATGATGTCGTACTGCACCGAACCCTGGATCTCGCCCCACACCTACCGCAAAATATTTGATAGCCCCTTTCTCCAGCCCGGCAGCGCCGCCCCGGAGGTTCCGCCTGAATATTTAACCCAAATCGAAACGACCAATGCGGGCACGCTAATGGTCAGCGGCGTCGTTTATCCCGATGGTACGGTATCACGCCCCGAAATTATCCGTTTGGAAGGCGAACCCCTGGATGATGCAGCTAGCTTTATGCCGCCTCAACCGGCGGGTGATGATTACTGCTTGGATGTATGGGGGCAAGATAACCAGAAACTAGCCCAACGCTGTTTTGATGCCGGTTTTGCCGATTTGGAACACGGCGAACCGACCGACTCAAGCGCGTTTCTCTTTCTTCTGCCCGATGTCGACCCGGCGGCGGTCAGCAAAGTAACGGTCAGTCGCGACGATGAAGCTCTCGTTGAAGTCTCGCCCAGTCACCATGCCCCAACCGTGCAGGTGCTTTATCCCACAGACGGTACCACGCTGCACGGACGACAGACCATCACCTGGCAGGCTGACGATGCCGACGGCGACCGCCTCAGCTACGATATTCTTTACAGTGCCGATGATGGTCAAAGCTGGCAGCCTTTGGCTATACAATTATCCTCTATGGAATACACCTTCTACACCAGCCAAATCCCCGCCGCCGGCCTGGTTCGCCTGCGAGTCACCGCTACAGATGGCTTCCACAGCACAACAGCAGAATTGCCCGCCACGTTTGCTGTTCAAACGTCTGACTGAAGTCGTATGCCTTGTAGGCTACAGATATTAAAATAATCCTCACATAATTCTACCTTCTCTACGCAATTTTTGCTTTAATAGCAACATAACCACCACGTTATTTTTATGGAACAGAACAGTTGTTTTCTGTATAATCAAGTCGTCTTCGGTAGCTGCTAGAGATGATAAATTTTTGACAAAATCAACAAGTTAGAGTACTATTACTCGAATAGAACAAATATTCTCACTATAAAAAGGAGTTTGTTATGTATCATAAAATTGTCATAGTGGGCAACTTAGGAAGAGACCCCGAAATGCGCTATACACCCTCAGGTCAAGCCGTCACCAACTTTAATGTTGCTACCAGTCGAAGATGGGCCGGCAGTGATGGACAAACACGAGAAGAAACGATTTGGTTTAGAGTATCGACCTGGGGTAAGCTTGCGGAAATTTGTAATCAATATTTAAGTAAAGGTCGGCAAGTGTTTGTTGAGGGCCGGATGACGGTAGACCCGGAGACAGGTGGCCCCCGAACCTGGCAAAGTCAAGATGGTAGTTGGCGAGCCAGCTATGAAATTACGGCTCTTGAAGTGAAGTTTCTGGGGAATCGGGGCGACAGTAACGGCTATGATGATAGTAACAGCCATAGTTCCGTACCGGACAATTCACCCGGCATCACCGAAGACGAAATTCCTTTTTAGGCAATTGCCGCGAGTTAGGCTCGCGTAGTATTTAGCCCAATAACATAACGCGTTAACGACAAGTGCTCCACAGCCTTGTCGTTTTTTGTTGTCTGGATGATTTTTTATACAATGGTGTCATTATGCCCGAAGGTCCCGAAATTCGACTTGCCGCCGATAAAATTGCCAAAGCGATTGTTGGTCAGCCTACCACAGAGCTTTTCTTTGCGTTCGATGAACTGAAACCGTTTGAAGAAACGCTGCGCGGTCAAACGGTTACGGCCGTGGAAACTCGGGGAAAGGCTATTTTGACCCGCTTTGCCAACGGTTACACTATTTACTCCCATAACCAACTCTACGGTGTCTGGATGATTCGCGATGCCTATGATTTTCCTCAAACCAATCGCGATTTACGTCTGGCGATTCATAATGCTAAGAAATCGGCATTGCTCTATAGTGCTTCCGATATCGAGGTGTTGCACAACGATGCATTATCCGAGCACCCCTTCCTACGCAATCTCGGCCCCGATCTGCTGAACGATACCCTTACCGTCGAGCATGTGATCGCTCGTTTTACGGATGATCGATTTCGTCGCCGGCGGTTGTATTCGCTGCTGCTCGATCAAGGCTTTCTGGCCGGATTAGGCAACTATTTGCGCAGTGAAGTGCTGTTTGTGGCCCAAGTGCATCCCTCGCTTCGCCCCGTTGACTGCTCACCGGAACAGATCGAACGTTTGGCCGCAGCCGCTCTGACGTTGACCCGCCAATCGTACGAAACCAAAGGCATTACCAATGATCTCCAGCGAGCGGCGGACTTAAAGGCCCAAGGCTGTTCTTACGCCGAATACCGCTTCCGGGTGTTTAATCGGGATAGTCAACCATGCTATGGTTGCGGCACGCCTATTGTCAAAGACACACTCGGTGGACGTCGTAGTTATTTTTGTCCTACGTGTCAAACCTGTTAAGGTTTTTGTAATCTATTTCTGAAATAATAAGCATAATCATGAATACATTATTGAGTTTTTAGTCATTATGTGAGGAGCAACGATGAGTAAACAAAAAATCGTCAAAACCGATGCAGAGTGGCGTGAGCAACTGACGCCGGAGCAGTTCAAAGTTACGAGACAAAAAGGTACGGAACGCGCCTTTACCGGTCAATACTATAACAGCAAAGAGAAGGGCGTTTACCAATGCGTTTGCTGCGGCACCGATCTGTTTAGTTCGGACACCAAGTTTGACTCCGGTACCGGCTGGCCCAGCTTTTGGGAGCCTATCAATGAAGAGAATGTGGCCACGGAAACCGATAATAGCTGGTTTATGCGCCGCACAGAAGTGCTGTGTGCCGTGTGCGACGCCCACCTGGGCCACGTTTTTAACGATGGACCGGCTCCAACCGGCCAGCGTTTCTGTATGAATTCGGCTTCGCTCAATTTGGTCAAAAAAGAAGAGCCGGTTGATACCAAGTAATCTCATTTTACGAACGCTTATGGGATGCTTGACAATAAAGCAACTGTAAGGCAGCATGAAGCCGCTCTCAGCCAGAGCGGCTTTTTTGTTGTGAATTGTATCTTCTCAAAACGTTTGGTAGGACAAACTTAAGTTTGTCCTACCAAAATGATTGAGATGCTGTGTAGAACTCCATAACGTATCCATGTGTGATAAGGAGATAAGTATGTCTCAACCTGAAGGATCAAAATCAACACGAATTAACATCGAGCTACCTGTTAATTTGGAAGCCACCTATGCCAACCTGGCGTTGATTAGCCACTCCGCTTCGGAAATTATTATCGATTTTGCCCGTGTAATGCCAAACAAACCCAAAGCCCGCATTCACAGCCGCATCGTCATGACCCCCATGAATGCCAAATTGCTGCTCAAGGCGTTGACCGACAATCTGCAAAAATTCGAGGCTAAATATGGCGAGATTCAAATCCCCGAAAATATTGTAATCGATCCCGAGAAAGGGTTTACAAAATAATATGGCCGACCAATACAGTTTAAACCAAGATTTGCAAATCATTATTGACGGCATCAACCAGACGTTTGAAGCAAAAACTCAGGTGCGTGATCGCACGCTGTCCCGCTCGCGGGAGTTGATTCGTCATTGTGCCAATTCTATCAGAGCCACCCATCGCGGCGATGAGGCAGATGCCCAGGCGCTGCTCGATACAGCGAACGAGGTTGCCGCCACCATGATCGCCGAGGCGCAGCAATACCCCGATGTCTACCATGCCGGTTACACCCAAGACGGTCTGAAAGAGTTAGCCGAGGCCCACATTACGCAGGCCATTATTTTGCGGCAGCCGTTGCCAACGCCCGAGCTTCTGAATATCGAACTGGCGGCCTACCTTAACGGCATGGCCGAAGGAGCCAGCGAACTACGCCGCTTTGCGCTTGATGCTCTGCGGCGGGGCGATGTCAATCGCGCTGAGGAGATGCTGGAACGTATGGATGAGATCTACAGCATTCTTGTCACCGTCGATTTTTCGAGCGCCATTACCGGTGGTCTGCGGCGCAGCACCGACGTATTGCGTGGCGTCTTAGAACGAACTCGCGGCGATGTCACAACAGCGGTGCGACAAGAAGCGATGCGAGCCGCGCTCAAACAGTTCGAACAGCGTATCGATCTTGAATGAATCGATCTGACGATGACTCCGCTAGCCCCATAGCGCCCCATCACAATCCTCCCATTATTCGAGCCAGTGAGTTAGCCCAGTACAGCTTTTGTCGGCGGGCTTGGTGGCTTACAACGGTCAAAAAGATACCGATTCAGACGCAACAACATCTTCAGCGGGGAAGACAAGCTCACGCTCGCCACGAAAAGCAGGTGCAAAGGCGGCGGCTCGCTGGCGGCAGAGCGGTTTCTGGTTGATGCTGGCCGGAACGCTCTTTTTCATGATAGCTCTTGTTGCGCTCTGGTTAGGGGGCGGTTAAGGTTGGGGAGAAGCAATGGCGTTTCTTTTTGGAATAGCCGTGATATTGCTGTTATTGGGCTGGTTCGCTTTGCGGCGAGCGGCGGCAACCCGCCAGGAAACCGGCCTGCCGGAAGGGCGGCTGGTTTATATCGACAAGCACAGCCGCGATTGGCAACCCAACGACAAGCCCTTTTTCGCCCCGGCCTATCAACTGGTTGGCAAGCCCGATTATCTGGTTGAAACAGCGGCGGGCATCATTCCGGTTGAGGTGAAATCCGGTTCAGCGCCGGATGTGCCTTATCTGGGCCACCTGTTGCAGTTGGCCGCTTACTGTTTGTTGGTTGAAGAAACCACCGGCCAACCTCCTCCCCACGGTCTCCTCAAATATGCCGATGCGCTCTACGAAGTCGATTATACCCCTGAATTGCGCACCGAACTGCTCGATACGCTGGCAGCCATTCGCCGCGACCGCGAGGCCGACGATGTGCCGCGCAGCCACGATCAGCCGGGCAAGTGCCACGGTTGCGGCGTCAATTACGCCTGTGATGAGGCTTTACTTTAGGCTGTGTTGAGCCTCAAACCGTTCATTTTGCGAGGATTCGTACAGTCTGCCGCGCCAGACCA
>JAGRBZ010000371.1 GCA_020433805.1 Anaerolineae bacterium | reverse complement strand
CGACGAACCGACACCTGTTCCCACCGACGAACCGACACCTGAACCAACCCCGACCGACGAACCTACGCCGGTTCCGACCGATGAGCCAACTCCGGTTCCGACCGATGAGCCGACGCCTGTTCCCACCGTTGAACCCGGTAAAGCAGAAGTTATTGGTCAGGTAATTCTAGCCGGACGCGCCAACAACGATTGGTCCGGGGCAGAAGTGAGTGCCAATGGAGTTACAACAAACACCGATGCTAGCGGCGACTTCTCTGTAGTCAATATTCCCGCCGGCCCGGGAATGACCTTTACCGCCGACGCTCCCGGCTTCTTATCAGCCGTCTGTACCGGTGCCACAGTGGCAACACCGGAAACCGTACTCAATGCGGTAACGCTGCTCAGCGGTGACATCACCAACGACGACAAAGTCGATATTTCGGATGCCACGGCCGTAGGTGTCAGCTTCGACCAAACCGGTTCCGGTATGGCCGCCGACATCAACCAAGATGAAGTTATCGACATCTTCGACCTGGTTCTGGTTAGCATCAACTTTGACGCGGAAGGTCCGCAGGAGTGGAATTGTCAATAGACACCACGTAATGCATAAACTGTAGAATAGAAACTAAAAAGAGCATCTTTGCTGAGGCAAAGATGCTCTTTTTGATGTGTGGAAAGTTGGGTCATCGATTTAGAGAGCTAGAGAGCCTTTCCGCTTTAGAAGTAGGGTCAAGTTCCTGTCGACGTAGTAATACAGCGACCATACCCAGTCCCATTGTGAGCCAATAAAAAGTGGCAATGTGGATAAACGTGAGGTTGAAGTAAAAGTGATCAAACACCCCGCCAATCATAGCCCCCAGGATAGCCGCCCCATAGGCCAGCAGCGGTGTTTCTAATGGATGATTGGCAGGCAAACGATGAACGGTAGAGAAGACCATCACCAGATAAATAAGCCCAATTAAGGCATATAGGCCGGCTCCAATGATACCCAGTTGCTGAGCCAGTAGCAGATAAACGCTAGAAACGCCGACATACACATCAATATCGGGCGTGCCGAAAAAGCCGACGCCGGTCAGCGGATAACGGCTGATGAGGTTGAAGGCGTCTTTATATTCGCCAAATCGCATCTGGGTCGCCAAATCTTGGCCTTGGATACCTTCAACAAAACGCTCGACATAGACCTGGGTCTGCGGCAAAACGACCATCATGGCCGCGATGGCGATCATCAACCACACCAGCTTGCGATAGCGCAACAGGCTGATAATCCCCAAACCGGCAATCACTCCCAGCAGCGATCCGCGTGAGAAGGTAAGATAAAGCGCAAGTGAAGTCATCGCGGCGATGAGGAGCAGATAGCGCCGGGGCATAACCGGCCGTTTTGAAAAAAGATACGTGATGCTGATAATCGTTAAAAAAACCAGCAAGCCGCCCAAAGCATTGGGATCGATAGAGGTTGAGATGGCCCGCATGGGCTGTTCGGGGTCGTCTTCAATGTAGCGGAGAATGCCTTCGGTGGGATATTGAAACACGCGCAGCAGTGATAAAAGCTGAATGCTCCATGTTTCCGGAATAACGTAAAAGAAGATACCCAGCAGGGCGGTTCCACCTCCGGCCAAAATAATGGCCCGAGAGATTTGGTTAAGCTGTTTAAGGGTTCTCACTTGGTTGATGATGAGAAAAAATACGCTAACGGCTAGCAAAACCTCTAAAAAATTACGAGCGATAGTAACATTCAAGCCGCCATAACGGAGTCCAAAAATAAAGATAAAAAGGGACCAGCCTTGAAAGGCAAATACCAACGGCCCCAAAGGAGAGGTGATAAAGGTACGTTGCTGCCCGGTAATTAGCCGCAGCAGCCACACCGCGAAAAGGGCTCCCAAAGCCACATCCAAAAATGTAGGCCTAAAACCGACCTTAAAGGGCAAAGCTCCATAGGGCAACAGACAGATCAAGGCAATCAGCACAACCAGACCCACCTGGGTACTGCGCAGCATCAAAATGCCAACCAACACCGCCCCAATCAAACCTATACTGATAATCGGGCCGAGCGTACCAAAAACAGCGCCAACGAGAACACCGGCTACAACAATTACAAACAATACACCGGTCATCGCCAGACGAGGGTTATCGGCAGTTATCCAATTTCTTAATAATGTCAGTGCTGAATTTTGCATACCTTAGACTCATACGCTCGATATGAGGTGAGAACAAAAAAGCGCCGCTTTACGGCACTTTTCAGGATTTTAGCATCAAATTGGATTCGTGAAAACTTTCGAGGGCTTACAGCGTGTTTACGGAGGGCGGCTCGTATGTGGGCAATTTGAGAATACCGGTTACGGTTCGCTTCTTCTTGCGTTTTTCTTTCTCAGCGTGTTCTTTGGGTACATAAACGGCGATGTGCGTTCCAGTACCAACTTTACTTTCAATGGAATACTCCGCGCCAATCGACTCGGCCCGCTCACGAAGGTTAATCATGCCTAAGCTGCCGCGCGTCTCATAATTTTTCATGACGCTCTCTAAATCAAAGCCAACGCCATCATCTTTAACCGAAGCATAGATACCGTTTGGAGTCTCCTTAAGGCCAACCACAATAGTATCGGCTTTCGAATGCTTGATGGCGTTGTTAACCGTTTCTTGAACAATAGCAAAAATCGTCGATTCGATATTATCTTCCTGGCGCGAGATATCGCCATTGGGATCGTGAGCACTGAGTTCAAGTTTGAGCTTTGTACTTTGCGTTTCTTCAATATCTTTTTGGCGACGCTCAAGGAAAATTTCTAAAGCCGCTCCCAGCCCTTGGGTTTCAAGAGCCAGTGGCCGAAGTTCAAACAGTAACGTCCGCATTTGGTGACTGGCTCGTTTGGCTAAATCTTCCATTTCAGTAATGGTGCTAGGGAGCAAATCAGGCCGATTATTCTTGATAGCTTTTGAAGCAAAGTCCAAGTTCATCATCATTGCGGCAACCAGTTGCGTTGGACCATCGTGCAAGTCGCGGGCCAGTTGGTTTCTGGCTGCGCGCTCGGCCTGAATGGTGCGGGAATGCTCTTCTTCGAGGCTTTCATAAAGACGGGCATTCTCAATTGCAATAGCCGCATAAGAGGCAATGGACCCCAATAAATCGGAGTCATTTTGCGTAAACTCATCTACCTTTTTATTAAGTACCTGCAACACCCCAATAGCCTGATTGTGTAAGATGAGCGGCACACATAAAATATTGCGCGTTACAAAATGGGTCTTTTCATCCAAATCCTTAAAGTGGCGGTCGTCCCCTCCAACATCATTAACAATTAAAGGTTTACGACTCTGAGCCACTTGGCCGGCAATACCCTGCCCTTTTGGAACCCGAAACGGTTTAACCTCATCGGCTTTATCACCAAGAGCAATTTGAAAAACAAGTTCCCCCGTAGAATGATCGGTTAGAAGAAGCGACCCGGCTTCAACGGCCAGCATAACCTCAACTTGCTCCATAATATTGGTGAGAACTTTATCGAGATTAAGAGAAGATCCCAAAGTACGGGCCACCTTATTTAAGAAGGCCATCTCATCGGCTTTGCGCTGGGCCAAATCTCGCAAACGAGCCATCTCATCGGCCCGATGTAGGCTAGAGGCAAAATGTTGGGCATTACGCAGAGCAATAGAAGCCTGGGTACCAATGGCCGATAATAACCAAATGTGATGGTTGTTAAACGCATCAGGCTCGTAGTCCCACAAAACAATGGCTCCCTGCGCACTTTTATCATCGAGAACCGGATTACTAATGGGAATTCCTAAACAAGAGCGCGGCTTAATCTCTGCGTAGTAGGCAGATAACTCAAATATCTCATCACTTTTAGTCAACTCGTGGACAAGAACCGGAGTATGCGAGGTTAAGACACGATAGATTAATCCACCTTTATTCGACATTTTGGCTGAAAACGGCTTTAAAATTCTGCCCCGATTAATGGTTAAAACAATTCTCAAAGCATTTTTTTCTTCTTCAAAAATAATAAGGGCAAAATTAGAGGTATCAACCAAGCGACCACTTTCGTGATAGATGGATAAAATTACATCTTTGGGGTTTAAACTTGAGTTGAGGGATACACCCGTATTATAAAGCGCGGTAACCTGTTTTAGCTCTTTTGAGAGACGTTCAACAAGGTCACGATTAGAGGCGTTTCTATCAATGTCTATGTCCTCAAACCGATGGCTGAGGAAAGGGCTTGTCTTAGGTATATTTTTTTTGTTATACCGTGAGTTATTCATTTAATAAGAACTTATACCTAAAATTGCGACAGTTTATACCGATGGTGACAAGTAGTGACCGGCACAATTAAGTGCCGGCCACTGGAAAGCTTCAAGATAGCAAATTTGAGGCATTACTATAAGGCAGGCCTAATGGGAGACGTAGATTTTTTGATCATGATTCACATTTCCCCAAATTGTTCGGCCTACTACCGGAATATTTACGTCATTATAGCATAAGTTCTGTTAAATTGGTAACTTTAGGTGATGGTTATCATGGTTTGGTTTTGCTCAACCTTGTCGCCGGCAGCAACGTAAACCATGTGAATGGTTCCGGCCCGAGGCGCTTTAAATTCGTTCTGCATTTTCATTGATTCAAGAACGATGACGATATCGCCTTCCTCCACCTCTTGGCCGGCTTCAACCGGCACTTCAATGACCACGCCCGGCATAGGGGCTTTGAGGATAGCTTCACCGCTCAGGGACGTTCCGCCTTTCAACCCGGCCAGGCGGCGCGTTCGCTCATCCTCAACTACCACGTCGTAAATTTGCCCGCCAACCTGAACCACATACACACCTTCTCCCTCACTGATGCGTACATCGTGTGAGCGGCCGTCGATGATAATTGAATGCAAATGGGTATTGGGCATTTGCTGCATATCAGCATCAATCACTTGGCCGTCGAGCGTAATTTCGCCTTCTTTATTGATATCAATGGTATACTGCTGGTCGCCTACCATAGTTACGTATTTCATCGCTGATTCTCCTATTCGATTTACTTATCGTAATCGTCGGTCTAGTGCTTCACGACGACCATATAAACGCCACGGGCTGGGGGGTGCTTGATCGAGCACAATTGCCTTTTTACTGCGGTGGTGAGCCACAAATGTAGCCGCTACCCCGGCAATTTGCTGAAGTTCCAGATCGGCCTTTTGGTTGAAGTTAAAGTCATTTTCGAGGAAATTGGTGTGGATCTTGCCTGCTTGAAAACGGGTTGAGTTCATCAACTGAATGTGCAACGGGAGCGTGGTTGTTACGCCCACAATCTGGTACTCTTCCAGCGCCCGGCGCATCCGGACAATGGCCTCAGCCCGGGTTTCACCCCAAACAATCAGCTTAGAAATCATCGAGTCGTAATAAGGGCTAATTTCAGAACCCAGAATAACCCCACTATCAACGCGAACACCGGGACCGGTGGGAATGGCTAAGCCCGTAATCCGTCCAATCGAGGGCATAAAACCGTTAGCCGGATCTTCGGCCAAAATACGACATTCCATGGCCCAGCCGTTAATTTTGATATCGTCCTGTTGGTAGCGCAATCTACGGCCCGAGGCAATGCGCAGCATTTCTTTGACAATGTCGATACCGGTTACAAATTCCGTAACGGGGTGCTCTACCTGCAAGCGGGTGTTCATCTCTAAAAAGTAGAAATTTTTGTTTTTGTCGACAATAAATTCAACCGTACCCGCCGAACAATAATCAACAGCCTTAGCCGCTGTAACAGCCACTGCCCCCATTTTCTGGCGAAGCGCTTCGTCAACGACAGGTGACGGCGACTCTTCAACGACTTTTTGGTGACGGCGTTGAAGCGAACAATCACGCTCACCCAGGTGGATGATGTTGCCGTATTGATCGCCCAAAACTTGAATTTCGATGTGGCGGCCATTTTCGATAAGCTTTTCGATATACACCCGGCCATCGCCGAAAGCCGCTTCTGCCTCGCGCCGGGCGACGCGGATGGCTTCCGATAAGTTCTCCGGTTCATACACCTTGCGCATCCCTTTACCACCACCACCAGCCGCGGCTTTCACCAAAACCGGAAAGCCGATCTCCAGCGCAGCCGACATTAATTCATCGTCGGAAAGCTCGCCCGACTGTCCGGTACCCGGCACCATGGGCACCCCCGCCTTTGTCATGGTGGCCCGGGCGGTCAGTTTATCACCCATCATCTCAATTGCTTTTATGGGTGGTCCAATCCAGATGAGACCGGCATCCATGACCATGCCGGCAAAGCGAGCGCTCTCAGACAAAAAGCCGTAGCCGGGGTGAATACCATCGGCTTTGCTTTTGAGAGCAACATCGATAATCTTCTGGGCATCTAAATAACTTTTCAGGGCGACAGGATCGCCAATACAGTAGGCTTCATCGGCCATATGAACGTGGGGAGCCATGCGGTCGGCCTCAGAATAGACGGCGACGGTTTCCAGGCCCAGTTCCTGACAACCGCGAATAACGCGCAATGCAATTTCGCCTCGGTTAGCAACAAGTATCTTCCTTAATGTTGGCATAGTATGTTTATCCTTATGTTCACTAAATTCTCCCGTAGAATAGGGGATTGTCCGGTAAAATCAACAACGAAATCTTGGTAACAATCAAGCAATGACGGTTACCTTCTGCAAGTCATCAAGCAAAATGATTTGCCCAGATAAACGCTACAAAGGAATGTTGCCATGTTTCTTAGGCGGATTTTCGTCGCGTTTGTTTTTAAGCATCTCAAGCGCGTTAATTAAGCGCGTGCGCGTCTGTGAGGGTTCGATGACGTCATCGAGATATCCCCAACTGGCGGCTACATAGGGGTTTGCAAACGTATCGCGATATTTTTGAACCAACTCAGCCCGCAGCGCCTCAGGATCATCGGCTGCGGCTAACTCTTTGCGATACAAGATGTTGGCGGCCCCTTCCGGCCCCATAACCGCAATTTCGGCAGTGGGCCAGGCCAGGTTGATATCACCCCGAATATGCTTGCTGCTCATAACGTCATAAGCACCCCCGTAAGCTTTGCGGGTGATGATGGTAATTTTTGGTACGCTCGCTTCGGCGAAGGCATAGAGTAACTTTGCGCCGTGGCGAATGATACCGCCGTGTTCCTGGCCAACACCCGGCAGGAAGCCCGGCACATCTTCAAAGACAACTAACGGAATATTGAAGCAATCACAAAAGCGAACAAATCGAGCCGCTTTTTCGGATGAGTTAATATCGAGCACTCCGGCCAGTATCGCCGGTTGGTTAGCCACAATACCTACACTGCGCCCGTTTAAGCGAGCAAACCCAACAATAATGTTACGGGCGTAATGCTCTTGAACCTCAAGGAAGAAGCCGTCATCAACAATTTTATTAATGACTTCATGCATATCATAAGGTTTGTTGGCGTTATCGGGAATGATGATATCTAATGAGCTTTCTGTACGGAGCGGATCATCCTGGCTAGGAACGTTAGGAACGTCTTCCATATTATTGCCGGGAATAAAGCTCATTAGCAGGCGCGTGATGTAAAGGGCATGTTCTTCGCTTTCAGCGGCGAAGTGAGCGACACCGCTAATCTCATTGTGGGTCATTGCGCCCCCAAGTTCCTCCATCGTCACTTCCTCATTCGTTACCGAGCGAACAACATCCGGCCCGGTCACGAACATGTGGCTTGTTTCTTTCGTCATAATAATAAAATCGGTAATGGCCGGTGAATAGACAGCCCCTCCGGCACACGAACCAAGAATACAGGAAATTTGGGGAACCACACCGCTGCTGAGAACGTTGCGCAAAAAGATATCGGCATAGGCTCCTAAGCTAACCACGCCTTCCTGTATACGCGCTCCACCAGAGTCATTAAGGCCAATAATCGGGGCACCGTTTTTTACGGCCATGTCTTGCAGTTTTATAATTTTATCAGCATGAGCACGACTGAGGCTGCCGCCGAAAACAGTAAAGTCTTGCGCAAATACATAGACAAGCCGTTGTTCGATGGTTCCATAGCCGGTAACTACGCCATCGCCGGTTGGTTTATACGTATTTAGGTCAAACTCCCCTTGGTGACGCGCTACGAAAATGTCTATTTCACGAAACGAACCCTCATCAAGCAAAATTTCAATTCTTTCACGGGCGGTAAGCTTGCCTTTGGCATGTTGGCTGGCAATACGTTCTTCACCGCCACCTAATTTAGCGTTTTCCTTGAGTTCTCGTAGTTTTTTTATTTTCGGATCAAGAGACATGACTCCTCCATTGAGATACTATTTTGTGATGATAGAAGTGGAAACTATTCAGTTTTATGGGAACAAATTTAGGCGCTTAGACTTTGAGGTTACACGAAGACAAGTAGTTTTTCTGTGAACTATTTCACATGTAATAAAAACCCCAACATAGAAATATAGTTACGTTTTACTTATAACGTTCTTAAAATCCACTTGCGCACATTATAAGCCCATTAATGAAATTTTGCACAAACGAATATCAGCACTAAATGACCATTTGTCATTCCTATATATTTTCTGTAAACTACATCTACAAAAGATTAAATTTGTTTTACAAATATAAAGGTGATTTCTAATACTACAACGAGACTTCGGACTGAGAAACCAGGGTTTTAACCT
>JAGRBZ010000370.1 GCA_020433805.1 Anaerolineae bacterium | reverse complement strand
CGAGCGAAGAATGAGCGAGAAATCCCCGACAACGTACAGATGCAATCGATAATGGTAGGGATTTCTCCTCGCAAGCTCGTCGAAATGACATGAAAACCTGAAATGTCAACACAACCTAACGATATCAAAGACAATAGTATGACAACGGCTGGGCTAAAGCCATGCCGTCATAATAAAAATGCCACTCTCAAAAGGGAGCCTCAATACCGGGGTTCCTTTTTTGTTGTCCTTAATCCGCTCAAATGGTGGCTATCACCTTTTGAACTGCATAAATCATATAGATTACTGACTATTCAATCTCCAGTCTCTAATTACCAGTTACCAATTACAAATTATCCGACAGAATGGGATAAGGCAATAATTCTCATTCCTTAATAGCATCTACCCCCTCTTTGTCCTAATTGTATGACAAGTCTGTCCAGATCGTGGGACATACAAACGCCGCCGTATCTGTTACCATAGGCCTTAGTTATTCGCGAGTATCTACTTTGAAACTATTTTGACCATATAAAAACAAGGAGATGTAAAATGCATAATCCCAAAACTTGGAAGTTATCTATCTTTGCCGGTTTGTTTGCCCTCTTGGTTGTCTTGAGCGGCTGCACCGGGACTATACATGGCGGTGGCGTTGTAGCGATGCTTGAGGTTGAAACAGGTGATGGCCCCGGCGTACCCTCTGACGTTAACGTCGCCGTTTCGGCCACCTGTAGTGATAAAAAAGATGAGTTTCGAGCCAATATCCACGTAACCGATAAAACAAATGGTGCCAACTTTACAGCCCGCTTGCCGTGGACATCTATTGAGGAGATATTTGGCTCGGGTGTTACCTGTGAGGATGCGGCAGATTTTGTGGATGAAGAAGGCTTCTCGGTGGCCGGTGGGATTATTAATGCTCAAGGTCAGGAAAGTGGAGAGGCATTTATGTACGTGGCTAAGCCTGGTATTTTGGATGAGTGTGGAGATTCGCAAACGGTGGCGATTCAAGCTTATAGTTCTGACGATAGTTTACCTGGTGGTTATTATGCAGCCATCGGCTGTCTTGACCACGGGAAGATTAACTTTCAATAAAATTGCGTGAAGCTATTGTAGTGCTAAGTCTTGATTTTGCGATACGGTATTGCTAACCCAGTAAAATTTCGTTCATAACCCTCAAACTGGTGAGTACAACGAAAGCGTATCGAGGAACGGCTGAAATAACGACTCTGCATCCGTTCCGTCCCTCGATACGCTTTTTGCTTTACGCCTTATCGTGCGTAGTGCGTCTTGCATAGTTCACCTAGGTCGGAAATAAACGTGTGTCATGTCATTTCGTAGCGCAGCGGAGAAATCCCTGTGGCAATACGCCTGAATAGATGTCTGGCTGGGAAAATCTGAGCAACAATGTTATTTCTTGCCGGCGAATGCTTTGTGTCTTGAAATACCTAAGGGATTTCTTCGCCCCCAGCTACGAAATGACAAATGTCCAAGTTATTAAATTCAGTAGATCACGAATTGAGGAGCCAGCATCCTCAGATGCGGCTCCGTTCGGCATCTGAGGATGCCTCACTCCTCGAAACTGTGATCTACTGAAATTACCGTACCTTAGACGCTTACCTTCCCTATTCCCCAATGCCATATTGATCGCGCACAAACGGCAGCAAACCCCGCTCTTTGAGCCGCTCTAGCGGGGCGCGGAAGGTGACTTGCACCACGCCGGGATGGCGGCCAATCTCGATAGCGCCGGTAATAGTGGCCCGGTTCATCACTTCGGGCACGGTCATGCCCAGCAGTTCGGCGGCACGGGCAAGGCCGTTGTCTGTAGCAGCGTTTAGGTCGGGGCCGGTACCGATGACGGAGATGGGCGCGGACGCTTCGATTTGCGACACGCCCCAGGCTTGGGCCACCTTTTCAGCTTTGGCTTGCTCTTCCGCCGACAGCGGCTTGGCCAAAAACGGCAGGTCTTCCGCAACCGGCAGCAGCAGCGGCCCATCGATATTCAGCCCTTTAAGCAGATGCACTTGCAGCGTAACCATGCCGGAGACATCGCAGGTGTGGCCGGCGATTTCGCCGTCACCTTGCAGGGCGTGCATATCGCCCAGATAAACGCCGCCGCCGGGGGTTTTGACCGGGCAGATTAAGATAGCGCCGGCCCGCACAGCGTCGATATCCATATGGCCGTCGGTGCGGTGCTGTTGCAGTTGTTCGGCAGTCAGCGCATACTCGTGCGGAGCGCCGACGAGGAACGAGCCAAAATCGCCGGCATTGTGCGAGTCGGGAATGGGCATCGACGGGGTGGTGCCTAACTGGCCCATAAAGGGTCGCAGCCGAGCTACCAGCCCCACCAGGTCGTGGGGGGCAAAAGTGAGAACTGGGTTTTGAATGGAGTTTTCAGGCAGTGCCGCGAACGTTTTAGCCTGGCGAGCAATATCTTCCGCCGCGTCCTGGTTTAAGGTCAGGCCGACCGACCGATTTTCGTCAAAGGCAATCGTGTAGCCGTTGGTAAAGGTGAAGGGGGTGGTATCGGCCCCGCAGTTATCGCAGCGAATGGCCGTCTGCCCGATGCCCTCAACATGCGTTTTGGGATACAAGGTGCCACATTCCGGGCAGCGACCGGCCACATAGGCATCGCCCAGAAAACGATTGTCCATCCATTGATCGTTGCCGGAGGCCGTTGCCAGCGACGTCACCGTAATCTCTTTGATCCGAATGGCAATAGCATCGCCCACTTCGGCCCCGGCCACCGCAACCGGCTTGGTAACTTCGTGCCCGCCCCGAATTTCAGGCGTAATCATTGGCCCCCAACAGCCCGGCGCAGTGTTGGCTACAATATGCCCGCCGTCGCGCACCGGGCCTAACATCGGCTTGTTGGGATCAAGCACCCCGTCGATAAATTGATCGACAAAAACGGTTTCGTGCCCAACCTGCTCTGTACTTTCGACCTTGCCTTCTACTTCAAGCTGCATCGTCATCGTAAGTGCCTCCTATAGTGTTTTTTGATAGATAGTTTGTAGGGAAATAAGGCTGAGGCTAAGGCGAAGGCTAAGGTAAAAAAGAAGTCATCCTTCACCGTAAGCTGATAAACGCGCCTTATCATTTCTTAGCCTCAGCCTTAGCCTATTTTACCCTCAGCCCCCGGCGACCGGCATCAACAAGGCCACTTCTTGGCCTGATTGCAATAGCTGCGACAGAGCGGCATGCTGACCGGCCACCATTGGAATAGCAACAGTGAGTTTGTGAGCCAGCGTTGGTTCTTGTTCGCGCAGATAGGATACAAGGTCGGCGACAGTGGCGTCCGCGTCCAATGTCACCGTCAGGCGCGGATTACCGGCTTTGGGTACGAGTCCGGCCCCTAGCCGAACCCGAATGGTGATGGAGTCTGTTTCAGCCATAGATGATCAGCCTGTTCGCGTGAATAAGCACGACCGGCGTACGGAAGTGGCACAAAATCGATGAGGATCTTTTCCTATACAGCAGTCAGTGTCGGGAGTAATGAGAGGTGTAACGTTTTACAAAAGGTACTATACCAAAAGCGGGTGGGGCTGTCAAAAGTGACATGAGGTGGATTTGTGTCTGTTGTTAATGAATTTTTACAAATTCTTAACAGCGCACAAATAAGCTCTTAATCGGGATTTAACGCGATTGGTTATTATAGCAGGTAGCTGTTCTTTAACTTCACAAGCTGTATATCATATCGTATTGCCGCGTAGCGTACTCGAAAGCAGGCCAAGCTCGATGACAATATCCGTTGTAGATTATCAGGAAACTTCAGCATCCCCCATGGATTATGATCGTCTTACGCTCAACTCAACGCTGGCCGATTTAGTCACGCATCGCTTTCAAGTGCCGCCAAAAACTTTGGGTGGGGCGGTGGCGCATCATCTGGAGACCGAGCCGGATCTGCCGGGCGTGATTATTATCGATAATAATATGCTGCAAGGGGCGTTTTCGCGTCGTAAATTTTTAGAGCAGGTGGGCCAGCATTATGGGGTTGCGGTTTACTTCAAACGCCCCATTTCCGTTATGCTCAAGGTGATTGCCCCCCAATATCTGCTGTTGCCCAGCACCTGCCCCATCCACCGCGCTGCCGAACAGGCACTGCGCCGCCCCGCCGGCGAGGCCTATGAGCCAATTGTCGTTGAATACCCCGATCAAACGTATCGGCTGCTGGATATCTATATTTTACTCCTGGCCCAGTCGCATCTTCTGGCTTTAACCCATCAACAAGAACAAAATCGCCGCCAATTGGTCGAGTCGCTGCAAAAGATAGGCCAACGCCTATCGAGCAGCCTGGAACTGCCCAAGGTTTTAAGACGCATTCTTAAAGAACTGCGTAAACTGGTTCCCTTTGAGCGCGGCGCGGTTTTTCTACAAAAAGGGGAGTATCTGGAGCTTGTGGCCGAAAGGGGCTTTGCCGCCAAAGCGCAGGCTCGCAACTTACGCATCCCTGTTCAAAACTCCAACAACAGTGTTTTTCAGCGTATTGTCAAAACCCGCCGGCCGGTTTTAATTGGCGATGTCACGCTCGATCCCGATTGGATTCAGGTGGAATGGCTGCCGGTCGACCGCTCTTGGTTGGGTATTCCGTTGATGTCCCGCGAGCAGATTATCGGCATGATTTCGCTTACCCGTGAAGAAGCTCACGCTTTTACGGCCGATGACATAAGCTGGGGTGAGGCCTTTGCCAGCCAGGCGGCTATCGCTTTGGTGAATGCTCGGCTGTATCATCAGCTTTCGCAGTTTAACGATCATCTGGAGCAGATGGTTGATGAACGCACTCAGGAGCTTAATCGGGCTTACTCCGTGCTTGAAAAGCTCGATCAGACCAAAAGCGATTTTATCCATATCTCGGCCCACGAGCTGCGGACTCCGCTGACCGTTATTAAAGGCTACACCCAAGTTTTGAAGATCAATCCGACGCTGAAACAAGATGATAATGCCTGTGAAATGATGGACGGTATTTTAACGGGGGTCGATCGCTTGCACCAAATTGTTAACAGTATGCTGGACGTTACCAAAATTGCCAGCGGTTCGCTGGATGTTTATAAAGAAGAGTTTCTGCTATCTGATATCTTCTCGATTATTCAGCAGCGGTATGCAACCAATCTTGTCGAGCGGCAGCTTTCTTTGACGATAAACAATATTGAGACTTTGCCACCCCTTGACGGCGATCTGGATTTATTGACCAAGACTTTTGAAGCCTTGATTGTCAACGCCATCAAATACACGCCGAATGGCGGCTCGATTACCGTGGATGGGCAGGTCATCTCGGCAGGCGACAAAATGTTTGTTGAAGTTAAGATACAGGATACCGGCATCGGTATTGAACCAAAACATCACGACCTGATTTTTGAGAAGTTTTACCAAACCGGCGAGCTGGCCCTTCATTCATCCGGTCATACCAGCTTCAAAGGCGGTGGGCCGGGGTTGGGTCTCGCCATTGCCAAAGGCATTATTGAAGCCCACGACGGTCTCGTTTGGGTTGAAAGCTCCGGCTATGATGAAGCTGCCCTCCCCGGCAGCTGTTTTTATATGCGCTTACCACTTTTTCCCCAAGATTAGAGTTACATCAAGTAGACTTGTAGAATAAGTCACCAATTTGTTCGGTTTGGAACTGGTCAGCGACTTGTTCGATGGTTTTATCCTTATGTCGTCATAAGTAGGATTATCAACTTCTCTTGGAGATTGTCTATAGAACTGTTTTGGATAATAATAGTCGCTCTAATTGAAAACTTACACAGCAAAGGGGACATCAAACAATCATCATGGAACTGCTCATCCCGACACTAACAGCATTGGCAGCCCAACTACCGGTTGTAATGGTTTGGATTATTGGCTTGGTATTGGCTCTTGTTTTTTGGAAGCGAAATCCCAAAGTTTCGCTATTGACGTTGATTGCAATTATGGGTTTCATCATCAATATGCTGGTGGGAACATATCTATCCATATGGCTGCCCACAATGCGAGATCAAGGCTGGAGCATTAATCAAATTGGCACAGCTTTAGGCCTAATCGGCTTTATTCGCTCGTTTGTGGGGGCTATTTTGTGGGGGCTTGTGCTGGTTGCTATTTTTGGCTGGCGTGAGAAGGCGGTAAGTGGGGTATCAGAAGATGCCCATACCCCTTGAATTGAGATCATGTATAATTCTGCATGAGTAAAGATGGAGATAAGGAGATTAGAGATTGACCTTTTAATCTCTCTGAAAATAGAGGGTTAGTTGGTTAGTTAGATGGCTGGTTGCCGACCAACTATCAAACCAACCATCTATCAAACCAGCCAACTAACAATTTCATTCTCGTTGCTGTTGCGGAGTTTCTGTTGTACTCCTAAACACCCCGCTTTAAGGATATTCATTACACAGCAGATGAATCGCATCCTCATCTTCCTCAAGCGTGGGGTAGCGGGGGAGCGGTTCTAGAAAGCAGTTGTCGTTGGCATCGTCGTTGACGTCGGATACTTCGCCGACAACGACGGTACCTTTGCCCGGTTGGGCGTAGAACTTGTGATAAATGTAAGGCTCCAGGCAGATGCTTTCGCCGGGTTTGAGCACTACGGTTTCGCCGGGGGCACAGTCGTGCCGCACGCCATCAATCGACACGGAGAAAGGTTCATCGGACAGCTTTTCATCCGCTGTCGATTTGTACAGCACGAGCACCAGCTCGCCACCACCCCGGTTGATAATGTCTTCTCGTTTCTTCCAATGAAAGTGATAGGGCGTAAGCTGATTTTCTTTGACCATCATAATCTTCTCGGCATAACCTTTGGGGTACTGTTCGGGGTGATTGTAGTTGCCGTTACGGATCGTAAAGAGAAGCAGGCCGAAGTTGTCAAAGTCATCCGCGCCAAAGTCGGTGACATCCCAGCCTAAGGCATTTGTTCGAATTTCGTCGACTTCAGGGCCTTTTTCCTGCCACTCGGCGGGAGTCCAAAAGGCGAAGGGGGGGAGTTTGAAGCCGTGTTTGGCGAATAAGGCTTTTGCTTCTTCAATTGTAGCGTTAATCATTGAACGTTTCATGGTTTTGTCTCCTTTAGGGGTGTTGGTTTTGTTATTGTAATAATCTTGTGTAACAGTTATGTTGCGAGTCTATCTGTGTAAATTAAGCTCAGGCCGAGACTGAGCACAATAAATTGTTGGTGCCTCTAAGTTTTCACCGCGATGGTAGCCGACTGATTTAAGAACACGGATGCGCAGGATTAAACGGATTTTTTTGCCGTATTTTCCTGATCCGTTAATCCTGCCAATCTGTGTTCTTACCAATGGCGAAAACTCCTGACACTATCACGAGTCTAAATTGAGCCGTCGCCGTCCATTTGAGAAATCGGCTCGTTTTTGTTGCTTTTTTCTTCGCCTTCGCCTCAGCCTTAGCCTAATTCTTACAACTGCGCCTTTAAATCTTTAGCGGCCCGGCGGGTCATACCCGGTACGGCGGCCAGCTCCTCAACGGTGGCGGCGCGGATGCCGTCGAGCGAGCCGAACTTGCGAAGCAACGCCTGACGACGCTTCGGACCGATGCCTTGGATATCATCGAGCGTGGAGCGGATGGCACTTTTACCGCGCAGGTTGCGATGGTACGTAACGCCGAAGCGGTGGGCTTCGTCGCGCACGCGCTGCACCAGGAACAAGCCCTGCGATTTGGGCGGCAGGATGACCGGCTCCGACTGGCCCGGTAGAAAAATTTCTTCCTCGCGTTTGGCCAGGCCGACAATCGGCACGGCATCGCGCAGTTCAAACTCATCGAGCACTTCCAGAGCGGCATTGAGCTGGCCTTTGCCGCCATCGATGATGACCAAATCGGGCAGTAAGGCCCAACTGTTGTCGCTGTTGGTCTTAAATTGGTTCGGATCGGTGTAGCCGCCGTCTTGAAAGCGTTTGAAGCGGCGGCGCAGCATCTCTTGCATGCTGGCGAAATCGTCCTGGCCGACTACCGTTTTGATCTTAAAGCGGCGGTAATCGCTTTTGCGGGGCGTCCCTTTGGCAAAAACGACCATCGAGCCGACCGTGTTCGTGCCTTGCAGGGTGCTGATGTCGTAGCACTCGATGCGCAGCGGCGGTTCGGGTAAATCGAGCGCCTGCTGTAGTTCCGATAAAGCCTCGGTCTGCTTGGTTTCATCGGTTGCCCACTGGGCTTGGAGATGGTTGAGCGTTTCAACCGCGTTCTCGGTCGCCATATCGAGCAGCTCTTTTTGCTTGCCCCGGCGCGGCACTTTCAGCACAACATCAGCCCCGCGTTTGCTCCTAAGCCAGTCGCGAATAATCATCAACTCATCGACATCTTGCGGCAGCAATATCTTAGGCGGGATAGTGGTGGCCTGGTCGTAAAACTGTTTGAGGAAGGAACTCATAATTTCGCCCTGGTTTTCATCGGTGCTGCCTTCCAACACAAAATAATCGCGCCCCACCAATTTGCCGTTGCGGATGAAAAAGACCTGCACACACGCGTCGCCATCGGCCTGAGCAAAGGCAATGACATCCTCGTCGACGGTGCTGGCGTTGATGACTTTCTGCTTCTCCACAATTTGGTCGATGGCCTTGATCTGGTCGCGAATTTGAGCAGCGCGTTCGAAGTCGAGATTTTCGGCGGCGGTGTCCATCTG
>JAGRBZ010000369.1:7687-8620 GCA_020433805.1 Anaerolineae bacterium | reverse complement strand
CCTGGTTTCTTGCCATAATTCTTTAAAGTGCAAAGGTAGCGATAAGAGTTTTCTAGTGGGAGCGGCTCACCAAAAATTGGGCGATGGCCTGTAAATGGGCCTGGGCCTGGTTTTCAATCCTCACCCGATCCAACGCAGCAAACGACTTTTCAATATACGCATCGGCTACGGTTTGGGCGTAGTGGTGCGCCTGAGCGACCTCCAAACATTCACGAACAAACGCAATTTGTTCATCCGACAAAGGCTCAGGGTTGGCATAGAGAGTCTTTATTTGCTCCTGCCGCTGGCCGGAAAGGTTCGCCAACATGTAGAGCACCGGCAGCGTTTTCTTTTTACGGCGCAAATCGTTATCCGCCGATTTCCCGGTTTTGGCACTATCGCCCCAAATACCCAGCATATCGTCTCGAACTTGAAAGGCAATGCCGATGTTTTGAGCAAAGTCGCGATACGCATCAAGGATAGCTTCATCCGACGTTCCCAACCGCGCCCCGGAAACAATCGAGGCTTCTAACAGCGCTCCCGTTTTTTTGTAAACCATATCAAGGTACATCGCGGTGGTTACATCTTGGCTCTGCTCAAAACGCAAATCCAAGTCTTGCCCCATCGTTAAATCTAAACATGCCTGGCTGATGAGGCGCTGGACTTCGAAAATCGTATCGGGCGTAAACTTAGCGCGATCAAGCCGATGCAGTTGGTGAAAGGACAGCGTATATAGAAAATCGCCCACGTTAATGGCCAGGGGTTTACCCCAAATCGTCCAGGCCGTTGGGCGGCCGCGTCGCTCGGCATCGTTGTCTTCAATATCATCATGCAGCAGCGTAAAATTGTGGATCATCTCCAGGCAAGCGGCTACGGGTAGCGCATCGCGATGGTGGCCCGTCAGTGCTTCAAAGACCAAAAGACATACGGTTGGCCTAAGTGCTTTACCCTTTT
>JAGRBZ010000369.1:0-7672 GCA_020433805.1 Anaerolineae bacterium | reverse complement strand
GAAGCAATTGGCTCAAAATTTTGATCAACCCAGCCGAAATGATATTCTATTACGCCTCGAATAAATGGTGGGGTATCTGTAAGCGCATCTTGAATCGTCTGTTCAATATCGGGCAAGTATTGGGTGAGGATTTCTTTAATAGCAGCCAAGCGATTCTCCTATGATTTTTTTAATATTGTCATAGAGTTGTGAAGAACGCAAGTTGACCCCTTGTGTCTATGAGCACAACAAAAAACGTGAAATGTCATGGCTGTACAACGACAGCATTCACATTTCACGTTTCGAAAACAGTAAAGTGAAAGCGCTAGACTTCCATCAATTCCTTTTCTTTAGCGGCAGCAATATCATCCACTTTTTTCGTGAAATCATCGGTTAATTTCTGTATCTCATCTCGGCCAACGTAAAAATCGTCTTCCGAAATCATCTTTTCTTTTTCAAAACTTTTCATATCTTCCAAGCCGCTGCGGCGTGTGTTTCTAATCGATATGCGGGCGTCTTCGGCTCGTTTTGATACGGCTTTGGAAAGGTCGCGTCGGCGCTGTTCGGTAAGGCGAGGAATTTGTAAGCGAATAATCTTGCCATCGTTATTTGGGTTTAAGCCCAAATCCGATTGCATAATCGCGCGTTCGATTTCTTTCATGGCACCCGGATCGTAGGGGCGAATGCTAATCAATTGCGGTTCAGGTACGCTGATAAGTGCTAATTCTTGAAGTTGGGTAGGTGTTCCATAATATTCCACTAAAAGCTTTTCAACAAGCCCGGTCGAGGCGCGACCGGTTCTCATTGCGGCTAAATCGTGTTTGAGCGCTTCAACAGCTTTATCCATCGCTTTCTTTGATTCATTCAAAATATCATCTATCATCGTTTGTTACCTCCCTTTTTGATTCACATCGTCGATGTAGGAAACACTGCACTGTGTTTAACAGCCTCATTCAATTTTGTTGGGATTTCAATTTAGTAAGTAATGAGCGTGCCTGCGGTTTCGCCTAAAACTGTATTTTTTAGGCTATCGGCCTGCCATAGATTTAGAACCACTATGGGCATCTCATTTTCCATGCAGAGGGTTAAAGCCGTTCCGTCCAAAGCTCGTAGGCCCAAATTAAGGGCATCGATATAGCTGATGGTATCAAAGCGTTTGGCATTGGGATCTTTCTTCGGATCAGAGTCGTAAACGCCATCTACTTTTGTTGCTTTGACCAACAACTCGGCGTCAATTTCCATTGCGCGAAGGGCAGCGGCGGTATCGGTGGTGAAATAAGGGTTGCCGGTACCGGCTCCTAAAATCACCACGCGGCCTTTCTCAAGATGGCGAATAGCTCGACCGCGAATGTACGGCTCGGCTACGGCGCGCATTTCTATAGCGGTTTGCACTCGCGGATCGATGCCGATTCTTTTTAGGGCATCAGCCAACGCCAACGCATTCATCACGGTAGCGAGCATTCCCATGTGGTCCGCAGTCGTTCGATCCATGCCGTGGTCCAAACCATCTTTACCACGCCACAGGTTTCCGGCTCCAATAACGATTGCAATTTCTACACCCAAATCGTAAATTGATTTGACGGTTTTGGCCAGGTCGTCCGCAGAGTGAACATCAACGCCAAACTTGCCTTCCCCGGCCATAGCTTCTCCACTGAGTTTCAGCAGAATACGGTTATACTTTGGCAACGCCATAAACTTCTCCAAATTGTGTAACAGGTTTTATACAGAGTTAAAAAAAGCCGGAACACCGGCTTTTTTATTGGCTATTCAACACCAAGTTCAAACCTGGCAAAGCGTCGTATCTGTATGTCCGATCCAAGCGACTTGCTGGTTTGCCCAACCAGCTTAGCAATGGTCACATCGTTATCTTTAACAAAAGGCTGGTTAATCAGGGTAACTTCACCAAGCCATTTTTTCAATTTGCCTTCTACGATGCGTTCTTTAATGTTATCAGGCTTTTTTTCCTCGGCAATTTGAGCCAGATAGATGGCTTTTTCCGCCTCAATGGCTTCAGCCGGCACACCGCTTTCATCCAAATATCGGGGTGATGCAGCCGCAATATGCAAAGCCAGGTCGTGTACCAAAGCAACAAACTCGCTGTTATCGGGTGACCCGCCGCTGACTTCAACGAGTACGCCGACACGTCCACCAATGTGAATGTAGCTATCTACAATGCCATCGCCTTGCAGGTCAAAACGAGCAGCATTACGGATGATCGTGTTTTCGCCAAGTTTAGCGATAACTTCGGTTAGCTGCTCAGCTACCGTATTTCCTGTATTGTCGATATACGGAGCAGCCAGTAACGCTTCCACACTGTTAACGTCAGGTTGAGCAAATAATTGACGTACCATACTATCGACAAAATTTTGAAAATCTTCTGTGCGGGCAACAAAGTCGGTTTCACAGTTAACTTCAACCATAACCCCAACTTTACCGTCATCGCTCACCTGAGCGCTAACTAAACCCTCGTTGGCTTCACGGCTGGCTTTCTTAGAAGCTGCGGCCAGGCCTTTTTTGCGCAGCATCTCGATGGCTTGGTCAATATTGCCACCAGTTTCTTGCAAAACTTTTTTACAGTCTAAAATACCGGCTCCGGTAATTTCCCTAAGTTGTTTAATATCTGCAGTTGTAACTGACACGATTCCTCCACATTTATCACGTCAAAGTGTTATTTATTCTAATTGGGATTTAGGCTTTCTCTGTAGCTTCTTCGACCACTTCTTGCGAGCTATTCTCCTCAGAGTCGGCTTCTACTGAAGGTTCGTCAACCGCATCGCTATTGTCAGCTAGAGCATTGGCTACAACTTCAGCCGCTTCATCCAGTTCTGCCTCAGCTTCTTCTTCAACGACAACATCGGCTTCTTCTTCATCATCATCTTCTGACTGCTCCGCCTGAAGCTTAGCCAGGGTGCTGGGGCCAAGATAGCGCTCCATAACTTCTTCTTCTTCTAAACCGGCCACTTCTTCTTCTTCCGCACGCATGCTGCTCAAAATAGCCTGACCTTCTAAAACAGCGCTGGCCATTGTAGAGTTCATCAATTTCAGGGCACGAATGGCATCATCATTGCTGGGGATAATATGATCGATAGGATCAGGATCGCAGTTGGTATCAACCATCGCGATAATAGGAATACCCAGAATATTGGCTTCTTTGACAGCGATGGCGTCGCGCCGAACATCAACAACAAACAGCAGGTTTGGTAGGCGACGCATCTCTTTTAAACCACCCAGCCGGTGATTGAGACGCGCAATTTCACGCTCACGCATGAGCGCTTCTTTTTTGGTCAACCGCGCAAACTCACCCCGAGCCTGCTGCCGTTCAATTTCCAACATATAATCAATTCGCTGGCGAATGGTACGCCAGTTGGTCAACGTGCCGCCCAGCCAACGTTGATTAACGTAGGGCATTCCACAGCGGGCAGCTTCTTGTGACAAACTTTCCTGGGCTTGCTTTTTGGTACCAACAAACAAAACAACACCGCCTGACGAAACGGTATTTTTCACCAGTTCGTAAGCATCATCTAAGCGTTTGATAGTTTGTTGGAGATCGATAATGTGAATCCCGTTGCGCTCGGTGAAGATATAAGGCTTCATCTTGGGATTCCAGCGGCGGGTCCGGTGACCAAAATGGACGCCAGCCTCTAGCAAAGACTTCATGGAAACAACTTGATCTAAGGACATCTAAAAATTACCTCCGTTTTAAATGGGTTCCTCCGCCCCTATAAACATCCGGGAACCTTCAAGCGTGTTTGGCTACAATCCGTAGTACTTCAGTTTGCTGCCAAAATCCGCTATAAAAGGCACGGCCCGTTTGCATACCTAAAAGGGCGTGTGAGATTGAGTAAAACTACAAGCGGACAGTATAACAGGTTTGAGTAAAATAAGCAAGGCTTATAAAAAATTCACTTCATTATGCCGGTAACAATAAAGATAGCGTTCTTTAACCTGCTTGTCATAAAACCAAGTTGGATCGGGCAAATAAAAAAGAAGTTTGGCAAACGCTATTGTCATGTGTATAATGACAAAGTGAGAACTGTTAGAGTCAAAAATATAGAAAGCCACAAGAGATAAGGGAGTGCTCTAACAGTTATGAGCATAGCAGACGAGATTAAATCTAAATTCGATATTGTTGATTTTGTCTCAAATACCGTTAGCTTAAAAAAAACAGGAAAAAACTATACCGGTTTTTGTCCTTTCCATCAAAATACAAAGACCCCATCGTTTGTTGTTTTTCCCGACACTCAAACATGGCGTTGCTTTGGTGCTTGTGCTGACGGCGGTGATATCTTCAGCTTCGTGATGAAGCAAGAGGGCTATGACTTTAAGGAGGCTCTCCAAGCACTAGCCCAACAGGCCGGCATTTCCCTTACAGCAGTGGGGTCAAATGACGACGAACAAGATAAGCACCGCCAGAAACTACTTGAATTAACCGCTGCAGCCGCAGCGTATTATCATCATCTATTGACAAACTCGCCTGCCGGCGCACTTGCAAGAGATTATCTAACCCAGCGTGATTTTACGGCGGAAACGATTGCCACCTTTCAACTCGGTTTTGCGCTCAATGAATGGGATGGGCTAAAAAATCATTTTATAGCAAGAGGATATAGTCCGGATGAACTGCTGGCAGCAGGATTAATTGTCGAAAGAGATGACGGCTCACCCGGTTACGACCGGTTTCGAGACCGTCTCATGATCCCCATCCGAGACCCACGCGGACGCGTTATCGGTTTTGGGGCACGCGCACTGCAAGTCGATCAGGTTCCGAAATATCTCAACTCGCCTCAAACAGTCTTATTTGATAAAAGTAATACGCTATATGGATTAGACCTGGCTCGTAAACATATTCGAGATGCCGATCAGGCGGTCGTAGTTGAGGGCTACATGGACGTTATCCAGGCCTATCAACGCGGCGCAAGAAACGTTGTCGCTCAAATGGGTACGGCCCTGACCGAGCAGCAGCTGAAAATATTAAAGCGCACAACCGGCAACTTTGTTTTGGCGCTCGATGCGGATACGGCGGGTAATGCAGCGACTTTACGTGGCCTCAATCTGGCCCGCGAAACTTTAGAGCGGGAAAATGTTCCCGTTCCCACAGCTTGGGGTCTGATCCGCTATGAAGAACGTCTGAATGCGGATATTCGGATTGCATCGTTACCGCCGGGTCGCGATCCTGACGATATTTTAAGAGAAGGGCTTGAGGCCTGGCAAAAAATTATCGATGGCGCTTTGCCGGTTGTTGATTTCTATTTTCAAGCGGTTACGGCAGATCTCGATTTAAGTAGTGCTAAAGGCAAAAGTATTGCCGTTCAAAAGTTAATACCGGTTCTGCGCGACCTTGGCAACAATGTCGAGCAAGAACATTATGTCCAAAAGCTAGCCCGTCTCATCCATATTGATGAGCGGACCTTGATGGCTGAACTACGGAGCAACCGCAAACCCGACAAGAAGCGTCGACAGCAGCCGCAGCCATCGACACCAGATTTATCGAAAATTCAGGAAAAGGTTGTCGCCAAACCGGCGCTTCAACCGGCCCGATCAAGTCTGGAAGCGTACTGTTTAAGTCTCATTCTGGCCCATCCGTTCGCTCTGGCTATGTCGAACGACGTTTTAGAGCAGCAGCAGGTAAAAGCACTGGGTACCCATGATTTTAGGCGAGGGGATTACAAAGAAATCTTTAAATCTTTACAATTATGGACAGCAGCCGAAACACCACGTATCGAAACACTCTCCGATATGGTGGGCGAAACGCTGGAAGGGCAATTGGCAACCTTGGCCAGCCTATGGCATCGGCAGCCACCAACACCGGCTGAAACTGCTTTTCGAGACCTAAGCATTGCTATTTTACGGCTTCGGCTGCAAAATATAATTCAAGAGATAGAAGAACTACAGTTTTTACTACGTGAGGCCGAAGATAACAAACAACCGGAAGAAGCGCGTCGATACCGAGAAATGATTGCGGCCTGCAGCGAGCAAAAACATCAACTGCATAATGTCAGTGATGCATTATCTCTCACCGGTAAACGTCGGGCGGAGGCCAAAGCTTCAATGTAGCTATTCACAAAAACAGCCTTTTGGCTATCCGAAAAGTAGCAACCTTAAAGAAACAGGTCAAAAACTCGTCAGATTTTGAACGCGCTTTGAAGATATTTGACTAATTTTGTAGATAGAGTAAAACAAAAACAACCATAGTTGAAATTGATTATAGTTTTAGTCATTAGACCCGTGGAGATCGTTAGTGGCAACAACCAAGCGAACTTCTAGTAAGAAAAAAGCTCAAAAGAATACCAAAGGTCAAACCAATGGAAAAGCAACAGAAGGGCTAACTCCAGAAGAAGCCCTGCAAATTCTGTTGGAAAAAGGGAAAAAGCAGAAAACCCTGACCCAAAATGAAATCTTAAACATCTTGCCTGACGGTGGGTTAGATATTGAAGCCACCGATGCTATTATTCAGCAGTTGGTTGATAACGGCATAGAAGTGCTCGAAGAACCCGATGCAGACACCGAAGTGCTGGCCGATGTTGATGAGCCTGATGATGCCCAGCTTAAAGAGGTTGAGGAAGAACTCGATGAAGAAGAGTTTTCGTCAGCCGGGGTATTAGAGATAAGCTCGGTAGAATTAACCAACGATCCGGTTCGTATGTATTTACGTGAAATCGGTCAGGTTAACCTCCTTACAGCGGCAGATGAAGTCTCATTAGCCAAGCGGATTCAGCGGGGTATGGACGCCCGTGACAAGCTCGATGGCGAAGATCCTCTTAGTGAGGATGACGTGGCCGAACTCAAAAAGCAAGACATCGACGGCAGGATTGCCAAACGCTGTTTGGCCGAAGCCAACCTGCGCTTAGTGGTCAGCGTTGCAAAACGCTACATTGGTCGGGGTATGAACTTCCTTGATTTAATTCAAGAAGGCAATATCGGTCTGCTCAGAGCCGTTGAAAAGTTCGATCACCAACGTGGCTACAAATTCTCTACCTATGCTACCTGGTGGATTCGTCAGGCTATTAGCCGGGCCATCGCCGACCAGGCTCGAACAATCCGTATCCCGGTTCATATGGTGGAAACCATCAACAAACTGGCCCGGGTTCAACGTCGTCTACTGCAAGAATTAGGCCGAGATCCCGGTGCTAAAGAAATTGCTTTAGAAATGGATATGTTAAGTGAAGAGGATCTTGACGCTATCCAGTTATCAGAGAAAAATGAAACTCCTCTTGACCCTGCTATAGAACGACGCTGGCGGCGCTGTGCCACAAAAGTTCGCCGCATAATGCGTATTGCACAAGAACCGATGTCGCTTGAGACACCCATTGGTACGGAAGAAAACAGCTACCTGGGCGACTTCATTGAAGATGAAACCGTGACCGGTCCAGTCGATGCTGCTTCAAAGCAACTTCTCAAAGAGCAGCTTCACGAAATCCTCTCTCAGTTGAGCGACCGCGAACGTAAAGTACTGGAAATGCGCTTTGGCTTAAATGATGGTCAAGGCCGCACGTTAGAAGAAGTGGGTAGCGAATTTGGCGTCACCCGCGAACGTATTCGCCAAATAGAGGCCAAAGCCCTCCGTAAACTGCGCCATCCTATTCGCAGCCGCAAATTACGAGATTATTTGGGCTAATTTGACGAAAGCTTCAAAGCGATTATAATTAGCTTTTGTTAACTGGATAATAAATAATCCTCGGTAGCTCAACGGCAGAGC
>JAGRBZ010000036.1 GCA_020433805.1 Anaerolineae bacterium | reverse complement strand
TGGTCAAGCGTCATAACTTCAATGGTGGTCCTAAAACTCACGGTCAATCAGATCGGTGGCGTGCTCCCGGTTCTGTTGGAGCTGGTTCAACGCCTGGTCGCGTATTTAAGGGTGTTCGGATGGCTGGTCGTATGGGAAATAGTCAGGTCACTGTTCAGAATCTGAGAGTCGCCCTGGTAGACTCGGATAAAAACCTAATAGCTATCAGGGGTGCTATCCCTGGTGGTAAAAACGGGTTGATTGTTATCCGTGAAGCAGTGAAAGGCTAAGGAAGGCGAGGATCTAGCGATGAAAGTTGATGTAAAAAATCTCGACGGCCAAACGGTTGAAGAAATTGATCTTAAAAGTGAGATTTTTGGGATAGAGCCAAATACAGCGGTTATGCATCAGGCTTTGGTGAGACAACAGGCTAATGCTCGTTTAGGTACTCACAAAGCGAAAACCCGGGGTGAAGTGAGAGGAACGACGGCTAAATGGTATCGACAAAAAGGTACCGGCCGCGCTCGTCACGGCGATCGTAAAGCGCCTATTTTTGTGGGTGGTGGTCAGGCTCATAAACCCCTTCCTCGTGATTATACTAAAAAGATGCCTCGCAAGATGCGACGATTGGCGTTGCGCTCTGCCTTATCGGTTAAGGCAGCTTCTGAAGAAATCATCGTTTTAGATAACCTTGATTTTGAGCAACCCAAAACTGCTCAGATGCTAGAGCTTTTAGATAATCTAAAGGTTGAGGGTAGTGCTGTGATTTTACTTCCCGAACGTAACGAGAACGTTGAGAAGAGTACCAATAATCTGAAAGATGTAAAGACGTTGCGGGCTAACTATCTTAATATTAAAGATTTGCTGGGGTGTGACTATCTCATTATACCGAAGTCCGCTCTGGATGCGATAGAAAGTTTTCTTGGATAAAGACTGGACCTGGAGAGACGATCATGGAAATGAATGCTTATAAGATTATTGTACGTCCGGTCATCACGGAAAAAAGTAATATTGCCTCTGCGATGGGACAGTATACGTTTATTGTTGATAGCCGGGCTAATAAAGTGGAAATCGCAGAAGCTGTGTCTTATATCTTTGATGTGGATGTTCAAAAGGTAAGAGTTATTAACTACGCGCCTAAGTTTGGCCGTTGGGGACGTAAACGGGTTCAACGCCAGTCTGCTTATAAGAAAGCTATTGTGACTCTGCCTCCTGGTCAGAGAATAGAGGCTTTTGAAGGTGTATAACGTGCCACTGTTGTGCTACGAATAGGTGTAGGCGGAGGATTTACAATGCCTGTGAAAAATTATAAACCAACATCACCCGGTCGTAGGGGGATGTCGGTATCTACGTTTGAAGAAATCACCACAAGTAAGCCCGAAAAAAGCTTGCTTGCACCACTTAAAAAGAAATCTGGCCGAAACAATCAAGGCCGGATAACCGTTCGACATCAGGGTGGTGGTCATAAACGTCGGTATCGGATCATCGACTTTAAGCGTGATAAACATGATGTTCCTGCTACCGTTTCATCGATTGAATACGATCCCAATCGTTCAGCTCGTATTGCACTGTTAACGTATGCTGATGGTGAAAAACGATATATTCTGGCTCCGGCCGGAGTGCAGGTTGGGGACAAGTTGATGTCGGGGGTTGAAGCTGAAATTCGCGTAGGGAATGCTTTACCGATTTATCGCATTCCTCTGGGTACGCAGATCCATAATATTGAGTTACAACAAGGTAAAGGCGGTCAGTTAGTTCGTTCAGCTGGTACTTCGGCTCAATTGTTAGCCAAGGAAGGTTCATACGCCCAAGTTCGTTTGCCAAGTGGTGAGGTGCGGTTGATTAACCAAAATTGTCTGGCAACGATTGGTGAGGTTGGTAATTCAGATCATAGTAACATTGTTTTGGGTAAAGCTGGTCGCAAGCGGTGGTTGGGCATTCGATCAACCGTGCGTGGTTCCGCTATGGACCCGAATAGCCACCCCCACGGTGGTGGCGAAGGTGGAGCGCCGATAGGGATGCCAGGGCCGAAAACACCCTGGGGTAAACCTACTCTTGGGGCTAAAACTCGACGAAACAAGCGAACCGACAAATTTATTGTACGTCGGCGTCGTAAGAAGCGCAGATAGGTTCGGATTAAGGAAAGGATGAGTCAATGACACGCTCTTTAAAGAAGGGGCCTTTTGTTCAACCTAAACTGCTCAATAAAATTGAGGCGATGAATGCGGCAGGCGAAAAGCGTGTAATCCGTACTTGGTCACGAGCCAGCACTATTTTTCCTCAAATGGTTGGGCATACAATTGCCGTACATGATGGACGTCGCCATGTGCCGATTTATATCACCGAAAACATGGTCGGTCATCGTTTGGGTGAGTTTGTGCCTACGCGTTATTTCCGAGGACACATTGGTAAGGAAAAACGAGGGCGCTAAGTTTTTGTAGTCGATAAACCACTTAGACGAGGATATCAAAATGGCAGATTTTCAGGTTAAAGCAGTTAGTAAATATATTATGGGTTCGCCGGTTAAAATGAGACGGGTAGTTAACGTTGTCAGAGGTATGCGGGCCCAAGATGCTCTCGAAGTTTTGTCGCTGCTGCCACAAACGGCGGCTGAACCGGTATACAAAACAGTAAAGAGTGCTTTAGCAAATGCTGAAGAAAATTATGCACTTGAGCCAGAAGATATGATTATTGCAGAAATTCGTATTGACGAAGGCCCTCGCCTGCGTCGAGCCCGATATGGCGCCCGAGGCCGGTTCAAGCCCATCAAGAAACGGACGTCTCATATCACTGTGCTCTTAGAAGAAGATATTGATGAAGACCTTTACTTCGACGATGCATCGTAACGTCGTCGGTAACGGTTTTTGAAATATGATGGTGTCAGTAACCCTAGTTTAGAAGTGCTTAAGGAGATTAAGTTTGGGTCGCAAAGTTCATCCTCTCGGTTTTAGATTGGGAATAATTAAAGATCATCGAGCCCGTTGGTTTGCAGAAGGTGCTGAATATCGCGAGTTGTTAGAAGAAGATTTAGCAATTCGTGATCTGGTTGATAAAGCGCATGATCCTGGCACAATTGCCGAGGTCGAAATTGAGCGCTTACCGGCAGCTCGACAAGTCTCGGTGAAAATTCACACAGCTAAGCCGGGAGTAATCATTGGCCGTAAAGGTGCCTCAGTTAATCAACTTCGTAAAGATTTAGAAGCGTTGACGAATAAGAAGATTCACGTTGATGTTTTAGAAGTTGAAAACCCCGATACGAACGCTTCGTTAATTGGGCAGAGTATTGCTTTGCAACTCGAACGGCGGATTTCTCACAAACGTGCTATGAAACAAGCCGTTCGTAGAGCTATGAAAGCCGGCGCTAAAGGTATCATGATTACATGCAGTGGCCGCTTGGGCGGAGCTGATATGGCTCGACGTGAAACGCAGCGCGAGGGGCAAGTTCCCCGTCACACACTGCGAGCGGATATTGACTATGCCAATGTTGAAGGTTTGACTACCTTTAGTAAGATTGGTATTAAAGTGTGGGTTTATAAAGGTGAAATTCTTCCTGAAGTTAAGGAAGAAAATCAAGCTAGAGCTTACGTTTCTCCTTAGCATCTGAAAAGCATTTTAGATTAATACTGCGTGACCCTATTTCTAGTATATAGATTAAGAGGATTTAGCTATGTTAATGCCCAAACGTGTAAAATATAGAAAGCAGATGCGGGGCCGGATGAAGGGTAGAGCTAGCCGTGGGGCTAAAATTGCCTTCGGCGAATATGGTCTGCAAGCATTAGAACCGTGCTGGATGACGAGCCGCCAGATTGAGGCAGCACGTCGTGCTATTGTTCGTTACGTGCGGCGTGGTGGTAAGGTTTGGATTAGGGTATTCCCGGATAAACCTGTTACGGCTAAGCCTGCCGAGACTCGTATGGGAAGCGGTAAGGGGTCGGTTGATCATTGGGTCGCTGTTATTAAACCTGGCCGTGTTTTGTTTGAGATTGCCGGGGTGCCTGAAGAGTCAGCTAAAGAAGCGATGCGCTTGGCTGCTCACAAACTCCCTATCAAATCTCAATTTGTGCGCAGAACGGTGTAGGAGTGTAAAGCATGAAGGCATTTGAGATAAGAAACTTGTCTGATAAAGAGATCCAAACAAAAATTGAGGAAGTTAGCGAGGAAATGTTTAACCTTCGCTTTCAGTTATCAATTGGGCAATTGAAAGATCCAAGCCGGGTTTCTGTGCTTAAAAAAGATATTGCTCGCTTAAAAACAGTTTTGCGAGAACGACAACTAGCGGCCTAATAGGCTATTACTTTTTGGAGTAGGGTACAAGAAATGGCTAGAGAACGACGTAAAATTTTAATTGGTCGTGTTACCAGTGATAAAATGGACAAAACCATTGTAGTTCAGGTAGAACGTCTCAAGCAACATCCTCGTTATGGTAAAGTGTTACGTTTTCATAACAAATATAAGGTTCACGACGAGAAAAACAGTGCCAAAATGGGAGATACTGTAAAGATTATTGAGTCTCAACCAATCAGCAAAGAAAAACGTTGGGCATTAGTTGAAGTATTAGGGTAAGCCCTGGTTGATTTTACGACTAATTTGATAGTGGTGGAGTATTTATTATGATACAGCAAGAGAGCCGCCTCAAGGTAGCGGATAACAGTGGGGCTAAAGAAATATTGTGCATCAAGGTTTTAGGTGGTTCCCGACGACGTTACGCCACGGTAGGTGATGTGATTGTAGCTTCTGTTAAACAAGCTGCACCGCATGGTAACGTAAAAAAAGGCGCTGTTGTTAAAGCTGTTATTGTACGCACAAGAAAAGAAATCGGTCGGCCCGATGGTTCTTATATAAAATTTGATGAGAATGCGGCTGTTATTTTAGACAACGATGCTATTGGACCGCGCGGTACCCGTATATTTGGTCCGGTTGCTCGTGAGTTGCGCGAAAAAGGCTTTATGAGAATTGTTTCTTTAGCGCCGGAAGTATTATAGAACCATTTTGGCTTAAGGAAAGTGAAAAATGCAAAAGATAAAAAAAGGCGATCTGGTTCAAGTAATCAGTGGAAACGAAGTAGGATTGCGGGGCGAAGTTGATCGGGTGTTGAAGGGGCGGCTTATTGACCGTCATAACAAACACATTGGTCGAGATGCTAATAAAGATAAGCTTCTTGTAAAAGGCGTTAATGTCCGTAAAAAGCACCAACGCCCTATCAGCCAAACTCGAACTCAGACCGGCATTATTGACAAAGAACTACCTGTTCACATTTCAAACGTTATGTTGGTTTGCCCTAGCTGTGATGAAGCCGTCCGTGTGGGTTTTCGGGTGGAAGGCGATAAGAAAGTACGCTTTTGCAAACGTTGCAATGCTACTGTTGATAAAGTATAGGTGAGTAAGTATGCTTCGGCTAAGAGATAAATACAAACAAAATGTCGTTCCGGCAATGGTGAAAAACTTTAACTATGTAAACGTAAACCAGGTGCCCCGGGTTACAAAAGTTGTAGTTAATGTGGGGCTTGGTGAAGCACTACAAAACGCTAAGGTTTTGGAAAGGGCTTCGGAAGAGGTTGCCATTATTACCGGCCAAAAACCTATTATTACACGTGCTAAGAAATCGATTGCAACCTTCCGTTTGCGAGAAGGCAACCCAATTGGCGTGAAAGTTACGCTGCGTGGCGATCGGATGTGGAACTTTCTTGATCGTCTCCTGAACGTTGCTTTACCTCGACAGCGTGACTTTCGAGGACTGTCACCTGATAGTTTCGATGGACGTGGGAATTATACGGTAGGGCTAAGAGAGCAATTGGTTTGGCCGGAGATCGAGTACGATAAAATTGATAAAGTGCGTGGTATGGAAATAAGTATTGTGACCACCGCTGAAACTGATGAAGAAGGCCGTCAATTATTAGATTTAATGGGGATGCCTTTTAAGGGGAAATAGATTTATGGCGAAAAAATGTATGCCTATTCGTGAACAGCGACGGAAATTTGAGGTACGAGTGCGAAATCGATGCAGTCAATGTGGGCGGCCTCGAGCTTACATGCGCCGCTTTGGTTTGTGTCGTATCTGTTTTAGAGAGTTAGCCAATCAAGGCAAAATTCCCGGTGTTGTAAAATCTAGCTGGTAAAACTGCGACTAGTTTTTAGTTGCCTATTTACCTGTGAGACTTTGAAAAGGATTCTAGTAACATGTTTGATCCAATTGCAGATATGTTAACTCGTATTAGAAACGCGGGAATGGCTCGACACCCTCAAGTCGCTATGCCTACGTCTAGAATACGAGAAGCAATCGCTAAAATACTAAAAGAAGAAGGTTTTATTCAAGACTTTGAAGTGCTTCCGGGAGATGTGCCCTCTCTATTGTTGCACATGAAGTATACCCGCGAGCGCCAACCCCGCTCCGTTATTGCTGGGATACAGCGCGTAAGCAAGCCCGGTCGCCGAACTTATGTGAAACGACAAGATATACCATGGGTAAGAAGCGGTTTGGGTATAGCTATTATGTCGACATCCCATGGTGTTATGACAGGACACCAAGCACGTCGGCAAAATGTAGGTGGCGAAGTTCTCTGCTACGTATGGTAGAGGCTTCAAATCACCCTTAATTTTATAATGGGTATCAGTGAGGTTTAACGATGTCGAGAATAGGAAGATTGCCGGTTGCCATTCCAAATGGTGTTTCGGTGGATGTCAAAAAAAATACGGTGACGGTTAAGGGGCCTAAGGGTGAACTAACCAGAGATTTTCTGCCCGAGATCGACATTGCGCAAGAAGACGGAAATATTGTTGTAACCCGTAACAGTGACCATAGGACGCATCGATCAAAACATGGGCTAACGCGTGCTTTGTTGAATAACATGGTCGTTGGTGTCAGCACCGGCTTCAAACGTCAGTTGCAGATCGAAGGTGTTGGTTATAGGGCGGCTGTAGAAGGTAAAAACTTGGTTTTGAATGTTGGTTATTCTCATCCGGTTGTCTTCGAACCTCCAGAAGGTGTTAGCTTTGATGTTCCTGATCGCGCTGGCCGTGAGATTAATATTTCGGGAATTGATAAGGAAGTTGTTGGTGAAATTGCCGCCCGTATCCGCCGAACCCGCCCGCCAGAGCCTTACAAAGGCAAAGGCATTCGATACGCCGGAGAACAGATTCGGCGTAAAGCGGGTAAAGCAGGTAAGGCTAAGTAACTGGTATTTGCATCGGGGAGTAATGTACTATGGGAAAAACAAATTCATTATATGTGGCTAGAAAACGTCGACATGCTCGTGTACGTAAGCATGTTAATGGTACTCCTGAACGCCCTCGGTTGAATGTGTTTAGAAGCCTAAAACATATTTATGCTCAAGTGATTGATGATACACAAGGGGTAACGCTTGTTGCCGCTTCTAGTATAGAACCTGAACTTCGTGAATCAGCAGACTTCAAGGGTAAATCTCCACTAGAAAAAGCAGAGGCTGTGGGTAAACTTGTAGCCGAACGCGCCCAGGAGAAGGATATTAAGAAAGTCGTATTTGATCGCGGTGGGTATAAGTATCATGGTCGAATAAAAGCACTCGCTGAGTCATCTCGAGAAGCGGGTTTAGAGTTTTAATCGAGATACTACTATCTGATAAGTAACGCCCTAAAGGAGTTATTCATGGCAAAACGTGAATTTGAGGACGCAGTAGAAGAACTTGATGAGCGAGTGGTGCATATTGCCCGAACGGCTAAGGTTGTAAAGGGCGGTCGCCGTTTTAGTTTTAGAGCCGTTGTTGTCGTAGGGGACAACAAAGGTAGTGTTGGGGTTGGAATTGGGAAAGCCCGCGAAGTCCCTGAGGCTATCCGAAAAGGTTCTGAGCAAGCGCGACGAAATATGAAAAAAGTCGCAATGACCGATACGACTATCCCCCACGAAATTATCACGCGGTTTAGCGCGGCTGAGGTTTTTCTTAAGCCGGCTGCCCCTGGTACCGGCGTAATTGCTGGAGGTGGTGTTCGCGCCGTGGTAGAAGCAGCGGGTATTAGAGATATTTTGACCAAAAGTAAAGGCAGCTCCAATATTTTGAATGTGGTAAAAGCTACCGTAAAAGCTTTGAATGAGCTGCAAGATCCGGTTGATGTTGCTCATCGACGTGGCGTGCCTGTAAGCAGAGTTCAACCATTCTGGTTACCAAGGGAGAGTCATTAATGGCGCAGCAAACATCTGATAAAGTAATTGAAGTTACACTTGTTAAAAGTGCGATTGGCTATTCGACTCGTCAAAAAAATACGGTGCGGGCCTTAGGGCTTCGGCGATTAGGCCAAACGGTTCAGCACCAAGATACTCCTGTGATACGGGGAATGATTGACAAAGTATCGCACTTGGTTGAAGTTAACGAGTAAATCTTGTACAATAAATAGTTAATCAGTTTGTTGGATAACAACAGTTTAAGTTTGGTTATTCGATGTCGGGAGTAAAGGTTATGAAGTTACATGAGTTACGACCTGCCCCAGGTAGTAAGAAAAAGCGAATGCGAGTTGGTCGCGGAACCGGCTCTGGAAAAGGCAAAACTGCTGGGCGTGGTATAAAAGGTCAAAATGCCCGATCTGGTGGAGGTAAAGGTCCGTATTTTGAGGGTGGTCAGTTACCCCTCGTACGTCGCCTTCCTTTTAGACGAGGCTTTACGAATATTCACAAAGTCGTATACAAACCTGTAAATGTAGAACGGTTGCAAGAGAAATTCGGAGAAGCAGATCAAACAGAGATTACTCCTGAAGTTTTGATTGAAGCCGGTATTATTAAGCGTTCAGATAAGGCTATTGCGATTTTGGGTCAAGGTGAAATAACCGCACCTCTAACTGTAAAAGCACATCGTTTTTCTGACAGTGCTAAATCAAAAATTGAGGCTGCAGGCGGAACTGTAGAAGTTCTGCCGCTCGAATAATAAGCCTACAAGGATTTCATTATGCTTGAAGCTGTACGCAATGCGTTTATATTGCCTGATCTACGACGCAAGATTGTTTTTACTTTGTTGATTTTAGTGGTCTATCGTGCTGGGGCACATGTACCTGTTCCTGGTGTTGATAGCAGTGCTTTACAAAGTTTTTTGGAATCTGGTAGTGATGGTAGTACCATTGTTCAGTTTTTGAATTTGCTTTCCGGAGGTGCGCTAGCCAATTTTTCAATTATGGCTATGGGCGTGTATCCGTATATTACGGCCTCTATTATTATGCAACTATTGACGCCCCTTATTCCGCAACTGCAAGAGTTATCTAAGGAGGGCGAGCAGGGCCGTAATAAAATCAATATGTATACCCACTGGCTTACCGTACCTTTGGCTGTCTTACAGGCTTACGGCCAGGTATTCTTTATTCAAAGTTCAGTACCAGGTATTCTTAGCGATTTTGGGTTCGGTGTCAATCCCTTAACAACCATTACTGTGTTAATAACTATGACCACGGGAACCATGATTGCTGTGTGGTTAGGTGAACTGATTACCGAACAAGGCGTTGGTAATGGGGTGTCAATTATAATTTTTGGCGGTATTGTGGCTCAAATGCCTAATCAAATTGCTAGTTTCGTAAGCCGTCAAGAATGGGGTAATCTCATTTTGTTTGGAATTATAACCGTACTGACGATTGCCGTGATTGCCTTTGTTCAGGAAGGCCAACGCAGAATACCGGTTCAATATGGTAAACGCGTTCGAGGTACCAAAGTATATGGTGGACAAAGCTCTCACATTCCTATGAAAGTTAACAGCGCAGGTATGATTCCTTTGATTTTTGCTCAATCGATTATGATTTTCCCAAGTGCGGTTGCAGCTTCGTTTACCGTAAGCGATAACGAATTCATTAGGAATGTTGCAACAGGTGTTGTTACGTGGTTTAGCCCTAATCCGCAATCATGGCCCTACTGGATACTTTACTTTTTGATGGTTGTTGGTTTTACCTATTTTTATACCGATGTAATTTTTAAGCAACAAAATTTGGCTGATAACCTACAAAGGCAAGGTGGATTTATACCAGGTATTAGACCGGGTAAACGGACCGAAAATTATCTTAATTCAGTCTTGCAACGTATTACCCTTGTTGGTGCCCTCATGCTTGGTGGTGTTGCTATTTTGCCCTGGATAGTGAATCTTATTCCTGGTGTTAGCCAAAGTGGCACCCAGACCCAAGCGTTATTAATTACAAGTACAGGCCTACTAATTGTTGTGGGTGTTGTGCTTGATACCATGAAGCAGCTTGAAGCTCAACTCATGATGCGTAATTATGAAGGGTTTATCAACTAACTCGCGTTAGCTTGTATCTTCCTTTATATTTGTAGAAGGAGAGTTTAAATTATGAAAGTGAAACCATCTGTAAAACGTAGATGTGATAATTGTAAAATTATTAAACGGCGTGGTGTCGTTCGTGTTATTTGTACTAACCCCAGACACAAGCAACGTCAGGGATAAAGAGGAAGGGATAAACTATGGCTCGTATTGCTGGTGTTGATTTACCTCGTGATAAACGTGTCGAGATTGGATTGACTTATATTTATGGTATCGGATCAGCCACAAGTAAGGAAATTCTTTCTAATACTGGTATAAACCCCGATACTCGTGTTAAAAACTTGTCGGAAGAAGAAGTAATTCAGCTTCGGGATATTATCGACCGTGATTATGTGGTAGAAGGCGACTTGAGACGTGAGGTTGGACTAAATATCAAACGTCTGCAAGAAATTGGTTGCTATCGTGGCCTAAGACATCGACGAAATTTGCCAGCTCATGGACAGCGTACTCGGACAAACGCACGGACAAGACGTGGAGCACGTCGAACTGTGGCCGGGAAAAAACGGGCGGCACGCAAGTAATCTTGCTGCCGAGTGTCCGTTGGTAAATGTTGTAGAAGTTTGGAATAATTTAAAAAGGTTTACTGTGGAGTTCTAATGGCAAAACAAAAAGGTCGAAGAGCGAGGTCGAGTAGTAAAAAGGAAAGAAAAAATATTCCTTACGGTCGTGCTTATATTTATGCAACGTTTAATAACACGATTGTTTCTATTACCGATCAACAAGGTAATGTTGTTTCTTGGGCAAGTGGGGGGACCAGCGGCTTCAAAGGTTCGCGAAAAAGTACACCTTACGCAGCTCAGCTAGCGGCCCAAAATGCGGCCAGAACTGCTCAAGAACACGGTATGCGGGAGTTGGATGTTTTTGTAAAAGGGCCTGGTCCTGGTCGTGAGGCAGCAATTCGCTCGCTTCAGGCTGCTGATATGAAGGTTCGTTCTATCACCGACAAAACGCCTATTCCTCACAACGGTTGCCGCCCACCCAAGAAACGTCGGGTCTAATCTATCGAGAAACCTTTTAAGAGGGATGAAGGGTTAGCCAAGCCTGTAAACCTCTTTGGATAATTTGATTTTTAGGAGGCAAAATTGGCACGTTACGTTGATTCTGTATGTAAATTATGTCGAGCTGAGGGCGAAAAATTATTTCTTAAGGGAGATCGCTGCTTTTCGCCGAAATGCTCATTTGAGAAACGATCATATCCTCCGGGGTTACATGGTCGTCAATCACAATTTCGGCGCAAAGAATCCGATTACCGAATGCAGTTGAGAGCAAAGCAGAAAACACGCCGGGTTTATGGTGTTTTGGAACGCCAGTTCCGCCGTTACTTTGCTCAAGCTATTAGTCAAAAAGGGCTGACAGGTACTAATTTACTGATTATTTTAGAAAGTCGGCTCGATAATATCGTATATCGCCTTGGTTTAGCATCTTCACGTGGTCAAGCGAGACAGTTGATTTCGCATGGTCATTTTGAAGTTAATGGTGTTAAGACAAACATTCCTTCTTATTTAGTGAATGTGGGCGATCAAATTGCTGTTCGGGAAACGAGTAAAAGTAAGGCCATCTTTAAGGAAATTGCTCAAGGAATAAATGATGGTCGCGTGCCGGATTGGCTCGAATTAAACGCATCGAACTTAAGTGGGCGCGTTGTTACTATGCCGAATCGAGAGCATGTTGACGCAACACTTGATGAACAGCTCGTAGTTGAATTTTATAGCCGCTAGATCAATAGCGCTTACTACGTGTATTTCGTCGTAAAAGGTTCTTTTTAGAGATAAATATTAGTTTTGGAGGGCGTTTCCTTGTCTGAATTTAATTTGGTATTACCCAAGATAGAAACTGAAGCCAGCTCTCGTAGTTATGGGCGGTTTATTATAGGCCCTTTGGAGAGTGGGTATGGTATCACTTTGGGCAATGCCCTTCGCCGTGTGTTGCTCTCATCCCTAAACGGGGCAGCTGTTACGTCTATTCGGGTCAGCGGAGTTCATCATGAATTTTCTGATATTCCGAATGGCCGTGAAGATATGACCGCCCTGATTTTGAATGTGAAACAACTCAGACTCAAAATGCATCAGAACGAGTCTGCTCGTTTAAGAGTCGAAGTTCGTGGAGAGGGTGTTGTCACTGCTGGTGATTTTGAATGCCCACCTCACGTTGAAATCGTCAATCCTGAATTGTATTTGATGACGATTGACTCACCTGATGCTGAACTAGATATTGAACTTGTCGCTCAAATGGGTAGAGGCTACTCTCCGGCCGAAGAGCGTGGTAAATTGCCGATAGGTGAGATACCGGTTGATGCTATTTTTAGCCCGATTCGTAAAGCTAATTACGTGGTTGAACGTGCTCGTATTGGTCAAGCAACAGACTATGATCGGTTGCGTATGGAAATTACAACCGACGGCACAATTTTACCTCACGATGCCTTAAGCGAGTCGGCCAAGATATTGGTTCAACATTTCTCGCTGGTGGCGGGTGGTGCAACCGAAGTTGAAGTTCAACCTGAAAAAGAAGAAGAAGGTGGCATTCCTAACAAAGTTTATGAAATGCCAATCGAGGATCTTGAACTAACGGTTAGAGCCTACAACTGTCTTAAGCGTGCCGGCATTACTCAAGTTGGTGAGATTTTAGAAAAGCTGAAAAAAGGGCAAGACGAAATTCTCGCCATCCGCAACTTTGGACAAAAATCGCTTGATGAGCTTATTGAGCGTTTAGAAGAAAAAGGTTACCTGAGCATGGTCAATGAAGATGGCGACGAGTTGCCCACCGTGGTAGCCGAGTTTAATGAGTAATTTTACCGGTTAGGAGAAACGATCATGCGACATAATGTTATGGGGCGAAAGTTGGGCCGGTCTAAAGACCAGAGAAAGGCTCTGTTTAGAAACCTGGCCACCGAACTTTTTCGCCATAATCGTATTAAAACAACAGAAGCCAAAGCGAAAGCTATTCAGCCCATTGCTGAAAAACTTGTTACGCTAGCTCGTCGGGGGGATCTTCATGCGCGTCGTATGGCTGCCCGTGAATTAACCGATCCTTCCGTTCTTAAAAAACTGTTTGATGAAATTGGAACACGCGTGGCTGACCGTCCGGGGGGATATACACGCATTTATAAATTGGGACCCCGCCGAGGTGATGCAGCTAAAATGGCAATCATCGAATTAGTTGATCAGGAGTAGCGTTATAGATAGGTAATGGTTCGTGACACTTGAGCATCGGTATTGTGCTATAGTTGAATATGATGGCTCACTCTTTTGCGGCTTTCAAATTCAGTCTAAAGAACGAACCGTTCAGGGAGAAATAGAAAAGTGCCTCAACCATATTACCAAACGAAGTATACGCGTTAGTGCTGCCGGTCGAACAGATACTGGGGTTCATGCTACGGGACAAGTGATTGCTTTTGATCTGACTTGGAAACACTCTCTACTTGATTTGCATCGGGCGATTAATGCTAATTTGCCGAACGATATTGTATTTAACAGCCTACGGCAGATAGCAATACCGAACTTCCACCCTCGCTTTAGCGCTGTCAGTCGATCATATCAATATCATATTGTCAATCAACAGTGGCCTAGTGTTTTACATCGAAAATATGCTTATCATATTGATAAGCAGCTTGATATAAACTTGATGCAGCAAGCAAGTCAACATTTACTTGGAAGTCACGATTTTGCTTCTTTTGGTAAACCACCTCAAGGTGTTAACACTGTCCGGCGGGTGATTGAAGCAGGTTGGGACTTTCAAGATAATAAAGAGATAGTTTTTACTATCACGGCGAATGCTTTTTTGTATCGAATGGTTAGAAAAGTGGTGGCGACACTGGTGCAGATTGGATTAGGAACAATAGCTTGTGACGCCATACCAGAAATTTTAGAAGCACGTGATCTAAACAGTTCCGCTCCACCGGCCCCGGCTTGTGGTTTGTATTTGGTTAAGGTTACTTACCCAAATGGCCTGCTTTAGATGTTTTATTAAGGAGAATAATAGCGGTGAAAACAACGATAAGCGCTAGAGAGCAAGATGTTCAACGAGATTGGTATGTGGTCGATGTTCAAGGGGAAACCTTGGGACGTATTGCTACCCAAATTGCCGCAGTTTTGCGCGGGAAACATAAACCTATCTACACACCGCATGTGGACTGTGGAGATTACGTTATTGTTGTAAATGCTGAGAAAGTGCACGTAACGGGACAAAAGTTAACCCAGAAAATGTACTACAGACACTCAGGTTATCCTGGTGGGTTAAAGGAGATTTCTCTGCGCGATCAGTTAAAAAGATTTCCTGAACGCGTACTGGAATCTGCGGTTAAAGGCATGCTTCCCAAAAATCGTTTGGGACGCCAAATGTTCAAAAAACTCAAAGTTTATGCGGGGCCTAACCACCCTCATGAAGCACAAAAGCCAAAAACTCTACCGGGATTAGAGTCAGACAATTAATTTATTAAGGAAAAGTGACATGGCAGATACACAATACTACGAAGGTCTCGGCAGAAGAAAAGAAGCTACAGCCCGAGTTCGACTGCACACGGGAAGCACCGGTGGGAAGTTCACTGTTAACGATAAGCCCATGACAGACTATTTTTCTCGTGAAGTTGATCAGGTTATGTTGAATAAGCCACTCGATGTTACCGGTACAAAAGGGCGCTTTGATATCACTGTAAAAGTGAATGGTGGCGGCGTAACCGGACAGGCTGACGCTGTAAAGCTGGCTATCGCTCGTGCCTTATTAAAGGCTGACCCTGAATATCGAAGAAAATTACGTGAAGGTGGTCTGCTTACGCGTGACGCTCGAGCTAAGGAACGTAAGAAGCCCGGGCTCAAGCGTGCTCGAAAGGCTCCGCAGTATACCAAGCGCTAAAACTTTGTTTTAGTATCTTTTCAAATTAACATTCTATAGTTTGTAAAACAAAGGCACCTCTACCTCTTGAGATGCCTTTTTTATTTTTTGTAAAAGTAATGTTAGTTGAACAAGTATAGTATTAAAAATACTGTAATCATAAATAAGACAAGCGTGATTTGCAGAGGAAGATCCGTCAATAGTACCTCATCTGGAGCGCCACCATTTCCTTGAACGTGAACAATATGTAAGTAGCGAAAAATACCATACATAACAAAAGGAATAGATAGCATCATGAGGTGATTGTCAGGTAGATTTGGGGCTGAAAACGTATAAAAAGCGTATGTGATTATTGTCCCGGTGGTTACAATTGACATCATTGAGTCTAAAAAAGGAAGATTGTATTGGTTTAGAATGGCTCGTGTTGTGGATTGACCGTTCAATAGGACTAACTCTTGACGACGTTTGCCGAAACCAAGAAATAGAGCGAGCAGTACGGTGAAAACATACAACCATGGCGAGAATCGTTCTGCCTGGACAAGCGGTACACCGCTGGCTACTCTGAATACGAAGCCTAATGCTATCGTTAAAACATCAATAATAACGATATTTTTTAGAATGAAAGAGTAGGCTATTTGTAATATCAAATAACCTGTTACGATCAGACCAAACATAGGTTCTAAAATGTAGCTAATTGGAAGACAGATAGCCGGTAGAATAATAGCTGCTATAATAGCGATTTTGATAGGAACTTGCCCTGCAGGTATAGGGCGATTTTTTTTTATGGGATGGTTTCGATCCTTTTCTATATCGACGAGATCGTTAACTAAATAAACGGTGCCTGAGATAAGGCAAAGGATAAAAAAGCCGATAATACTGTTTAATAGGGGTTCAAATTGAAATAGCTTAACATCAAAAATCAAAGGGGTAAAGATAAAACCATTCTTCGTCCATTGTTTTGGGCGAAGTGTTCGAAAAAGGCCTAATATCAAAGACGTTCTCCTGAAAAAGATAAACTTTATAGTACTCAAATAGGTTAGCCTTAGCAAGATTAGTCGTATTCAAGTTGCCTAATAAACAGGCCTTTTTACATGTTTACAGAAATTTTGTAAGTTGAAGACGGTTATGATAATCTTGAAGTATGAAGAAATTACGGTTAGATACATTATTGTGCGAGCGGGGATTAGCAGAAAGTCGCACAAAAGCGCAAGCTCTGATTATGGCTGGTAAAGTTCGGCTTGATGGACAGATAGTAAGTAAAGCGGGGATGCCTGTTCAGGCCAAAGCTAATGTTACGGTCGATGAAAACCTGCCCTATGTGAGCCGTGGTGGATTAAAATTGGTAGCTGCTTTAGATGGTTTTCAGGTGGATCCCCAAGATTTTGTATGTGCTGATGTAGGTGCATCAACCGGAGGATTTACAGATTTGTTGCTACAGAGAGGTGCTGCCAAAGTGTATGCCATTGATGTTGGCTACGGACAGTTGGCTTGGAAACTGCGTCAAGATCAGCGGGTTGTGGTCATGGAGCGCACGAATGCCCGGCACTTAGACTCGCTACCAGAAACAATTGATTTGGCGACCATTGATGCTTCCTTTATTTCGCTTAAACTTATCTTACCTTCCGTCGTGAAATGGCTAAAACATCCGGCGTCAGTAATTGCTTTGGTAAAACCTCAGTTTGAGGCAGGTCGCTCGCAAGTTAAAAAGGGGGGCGTTGTGCGTGATCCGGAAGTGCATCGCCAGGTTTTGTTGAAGGTTATGGGGTACGCAGCGCATCTAGAATTTACTATAGCTGGTTTGCTTGTTTCTCCTGTTACGGGGCCAGCAGGTAACCACGAGTTTCTGTTACACTTGGGATGGCAGCAATTAATGGCAGCTTCGATTGACACGGAACAGGCTATTGAAAATTGTATAAACAAGCTGCATAGTTAGCGTATCTCAAGAAGCCATATTTTTACATTTACATTTGTTATCATAGACAAACCTTGTTAGCTTGTGTATAATTCAGCCAGGTGATCTGTATTTTTGCTATAAAATGTAGCGTATTACAATGACCTGGTTGAAATGGTAATACAATGCTAGCCAACAAGACTAAAAATCAACTCATATTTGGTTTACTTCAAGGGTTGAAATTACTATGCTAAAATACCTTGATGACCCCGATGAAACTCCAGAATCCGGTAATGAGAATGATGATGTAACGGCTCAACCTTCTGATGCCTACATCTCTGAAGATGACGTGTCGGACGATTTTGACGATAGAACCTTACCAGTTGAAGTAGACCCCCAAGACATGGACTCTGTCTTAAAGCAAAAGATTGTTGGATTAGAGCGACGCATAAGTTATCTCGAGCGAATTGTAAAAGTAGGGCATATGCTCAACTCTGTTTTGAGCCTTGAGCCACTTTTGCAAATTATTGTTCAGTCGGCAACCGAGTTAACCGATACGGAAGCCTGTTCAATTATGCTGATCGACAAAAATACCGGCGAGCTGCGTTTTTCCGAGTCAACCGGCGGCTTAACCGATGCTTTAAGAGAACTTATCATTCCCCTTGATGGGAGTATTGGGGGTTGGGTGGTTAGACAGGCTCGACCTCTTCTTATTCGAGATGTTAAAAGCGACCCGCGTTGGCATGATAACGTCGATGAAGCGTTAGATTTTGAAACGCGCTCCATACTAGGCGTACCTCTTCAAGTCCGAAACAAGGTAATAGGCGTTTTGGAAGTGGTCAATAAAAATGGTGACGAAGGCTTTAACGAGGATGATATTCAAATTGCTACTACCTTAGCTGCTCAGGCCGCTATTGCTATCGAAAATGCCCGACTATTGGATGAGTTACAGCAGGCTTACCGCGATTTGTCAGAAGTTGATCAATTAAAAAATGATTTTGTTAGTATTGCTTCTCACGAATTGAGAACACCACTATCCGTTATACTGGGCTATGCAACATTCTTAAAGGATAACGTCTCAGGACAAGCCAGCGAACAACTTGAAATTGTACTGTCTAGTGCCATGAAGTTGCGATCGCTTATTGATGATATGGTCAATGTTCGACATATTCAAGCAGAAGAAATCGAACTCTCTAGGAGTATATTCTCTCTAAAACAATTGGTTGTAGATCTTATTGATGAGTTTTCTGATATTATTTCCGGCAAAAACCTTATCTTGACCAAAAAATTTGTTCCGGACAATTCTCCCTTAAATATTGATGCCGATCGACAAAAAGTATACTTAATATTAGCTAACTTGATCAGTAACGCTATCAAATTTACGCCTGAAAAAGGACGAATTCACATTAACCTGGAATTAAAAGGGCATAAGTATTGGTTGAACGTTATTGATACGGGAATCGGAATTGCCTCAGAAGATTATGAACGCATTTTTGACCAATTTTATCAGGTAGAGCCACCCCTTACGCGAAAATATCAAGGTATGGGGCTTGGACTGGCGATTACGAAAGGCATGGTTGAAATCCATAAGGGAAGGGTATGGGTCGAAAGTGTTGTTGGTAAAGGAAGTAATTTTGTTGTTGTGTTGCCTAGTGCGCCGGATGTACAAGATACATAGTTATTACGATTAACCCTCAGCGTCACATCTAAAAATGAATTTAGTTAACCTCGATCCGTTTACTTCTATACAACTAACGAGGGAGTTTTTGCTATATGCCCGATATTATTGTTATGGGCGACATAAATGTCGATGTAGTTTTTACGATTCCGTCTTACCCCTTATCTGGAACTGAAGCTGTTGCTACATCAATGCAGATGCACACTGGTGGGTCTGCAGTAAATACGGCCATCGCCCTGGCAAAAATGGATATGGATGTTGGGTTTATCGGCCGAGTCGGGTCAGACTCCTTAGCTAAACAAGTGTTAGAAGATTTAATGGCCGCCGGTGTTGATTGCAGTGCTATTCAAATTGACCCAAAAGTAAGCACCGGCTTAATATTTATTGCAGTAACTGTTGACGGCGAACGCACCATGTTTGGTGCTCGGGGTGCCAATTCATTCACCCAGGCTAATGTTATCGATCCGGCTTACTTTAAAAATTGTCGTTGGATACATCTCTCGAGCTATTCATTTCTAGCGCAACATCAATACGAAACAATCCTCACCGTTCTTGACATTGCCGAAAATTCGCCCCATACTAGGGTGAGTTTAGATATTGGTACCGAACCTGCTCTCCGCGCTCGATCTCAAATTGTTGACCTTTTTCCTCGAATTGATGTCCTTTTACCAAACGAGCAGGAAGTGACGTTGTTAGCCAAGAGACCGTCCATTGAGGATAGCTTGAGTTATTTGCTTAACGGCAAGGGCGCATCGGCTATTATTACGAAGCGAGGTACGAATGGCTGTCTTTTAGCTGTGGGCGATAAGCGAGCCTATGTGCCTTCCTTCGATGTGAAGGTTAAAGATACAACCGGAGCTGGCGATAGTTTCAATGCCGGTGTAGTATTAGGGCGTTTAGTAGGTTTAAGCTGGGAGTCCTCAGCCGCGCTAGGAAATGCTCTCGGCGGCTTAGTAACGATGCATGATGGATCCGGAGCAGCGTCTCTAAACAGAAACGATGTATCGAAACTTATAGAGCAGCACTATTTCAAAGACGAGTGGGCATCTGCTCGGCCGGCTTTAGAAGAATTAACCGCTTGGTTTGAAGGAATTATTTAATGCGGCTAACCTGCCTAAAGTTTGCTTGAGTAGTTAACAATGGTGTAAGCTATTGCAAACACAATTTAATTAAGAAAGAGGAGGCATTAAAGTGCGAACACCTATCATTGCAGGAAATTGGAAGATGCATAAGACCGTGGCCGAGGCAGTTGAACTGTCTCAGGGCGTATGTGATGCGGTCGAAAGCATAAGCGGCGTAGATGTTGTTTTGTGCCCTACGTTTACGGCCTTATCTGCCGTTAAAGACATAGTAGAAGGTACGAAGGTGGGTTTAGGTGCGCAAAATATGTACTGGGAAATACAAGGCGCTTACACCGGCGAAATTTCACCGGTTATGCTAGCCGAACTGTGTGACTATGTCATTTTAGGCCACTCTGAGCGCCGCCAATATTTTGGCGAGACCGATGAAGGCGTTAATAACAAAATTAAAGCGGCTCTTACCCACAGCTTAATCCCTATCGTTTGTGTTGGCGAAGATTTAACGCAAAACGAAGCCGGCGAAACCGAAACATTTGTCGGTGGTCAGGTAAAAGCAGCCTTCGATGGCTTGTCGCCAGATGAAGCAGCTCAGGTTATTGTAGCGTACGAACCTATCTGGGCTATCGGCACCGGTAAAACGGCCGACCCCGATATGGCCAATGGTATCATCAAAAACAGTATTCGAGGCGTTTTGGCCGATCTCTATGGCGATAATATTGCTGAACAAATTCGGGTACAATATGGTGGTAGTGTTAAGCCCAATAACATTGCCGGATTTATGGCTCAACCCGATATTGATGGTGCGTTGGTCGGTGGAGCTAGCCTCAAGGTTGACTCGTTCTTGGCGTTAGTTGAGGCTTCGGCTTAAGTCGCCTGTAAAATTAGTAGATTTGGTAGCATTGTAGGGGTTTTTTGGACAGGGTAGGTGTCACTTACCCTGTCTCCCTTAAAATATACCCTTTTAAAAATCTATGTCTGGTTGGTCAATACTTTTCTGGTTGATTATTTCATTTTTGATTTTATACCCCCTGAACCGTTGGATTAGCACCCACGTGCAGGGGGTTGCTTTTTTATTAACCGGTAGTCCTCAAGTGGCGATGTGGTTTTTTTGGGTTATCTTTTTACCGGGTACTTTTTTACACGAGTTAAGCCACTGGCTTACGGCTAATCTTATCGGCGTAAAAACTACAAAGTTCTCCCTATGGCCCGAAGTGAAAAAAGGAGGACAGTTACAGATGGGAGCTGTTCAAGTTTATGTCGATGATCCCTTCCGCCACAGTTTAATTGGTGTCGCTCCTTTAATTTTTGGCAGTATCGCCGTTTTGCTTATTGGTCAGGGGCAGTTGAATTTAACCCGTATTGGACAAGCTCTCGTTTCTGGTGATGTCGAAGCCATTTGGCAGACGCTGGTTCAAACTTTAGTTTTACCCGATGTCTGGGTGTGGTTATACTTGGTGTTTGCTATCTCTAACGCTATGTTGCCCAGCGCCTCAGATCGCGAGTCTTGGCGAACGGTTCTCCTCTATCTTAGTTTGGCTATCGTGCTCGCTATTGGCCTGGGCATAAACCCCTCGCTGCCTGATAACTTTCAACGGATCATTTTAACCGGATTTACATACCTGCTTTCTGCTTTTACGATTACTATTGCTGTCAATATCGCTTTTATCCTTCTCATTCTCATTACAGAATTTTTGCTCGGTTGGCTATTAGGACAACGCGTTCGTTACAATCGCTAGTTCTTCTCGCTTCTCAATCATCCCTCCCTCTCCTCATAAGTTTTATAAGACCGGTACAAAATTTAGGCTTGGCAACAAAAATAAGTATGATATACTTTCTAAGTTGATTTTTCTGGAAGTGCGTAACAGTTTATCCTTGTTTGTCGTTCTCATAGGTGTAGCCTTGATTGATAGTGCCAGTGCCACTCGATTACCAGAGTCGGCCTCGCAAGAAACTCAATTAATTAAACAGGCAAAAGCAGGAAATGCTGATGCCTTTGCCGGACTGTATGATATTTATATCGATGATGTATACCGTTTTATTCTTCATCGAGTCGGCAACAAACAAACAGCCGAAGACTTAACGTCTCAGGTGTTTCTTAAAGCCTGGGATAATTTAGGGCGATACAAGATGCAAGGGCTACCTTTTGGAGCCTGGCTCTTTCGGATTGCTCGAAATAGTGTTATCGATCATTATCGGACTTATAAAGATACACTACCTCTGGAGGCTGAGGCCATGTTTAAACCTGATCCAAAGGCCAACGTAGTTAAGGAGGTAGAACGCCGTTTGGAAGGGGAATGGCTTCAAGCGGTTTTACAGCGTTTAACCGAAGACCAACGGGAAGTGTTAACGCTTAAGTTTATTAATGGGCTAAAAACAGGAGAGGTTGCAAAAATTATGGGTAAGCGTCAGGGGGCCATCCGTGCTTTACAAATGCGGGCGCTGCAAGCTCTGGCCGATTTGTTAGGGGGAGATCATGAGTAAGCTGGAAAATATATTAGATGAATGCCTAACCCAGCTCATTACAAAACAGTCAACACTTGAAGAATGTCTCGCTCGTTATCCTGAGTATGCACCAGAACTGCGTCGATTATTGTTGGCTGCTCAAACCTTAGAAAAAGGTCAAAATGTCGAACCGACACCTATTTTTAAGGCGAAGGCGCGATCGCAACTGATGGCGCATATGAAAACCCGATCAAAACCGCAACGCCGAGGTAGCCGCCGATTTTTCTTCTGGCCGCCCCTGTTTGGGCGTACTTTGAATATGGCTTTTGGAGTTGCGGCAGTGTTAGTTTTGTTTCTATCAACAGGGACGGTTCTTGCCCAGTCAGCCTTGCCCGGTGAAGCACTTTATGATTGGAAGCTTGCCAGCGAACAGGTGTTACGTACGGTACACCCCAATCCACTTTCGGTTGATTTGATGGTAGCCGAACGCCGAATTAACGATTTAGCTCGGGTTAATGGTGATGAGGAAGCGGTAGCCGTGGCTTTGAATGGTTATCAGCAAACCTTATCAATCTTGTCTCACTATGACACACCGGAATCACGGCAGGCTATCTCGTTGGCTCTTAACCAGCAAAAAGCGGAATTAGATCACGTGCAAGTTGACGTACCGGAGCTTGATAAACTGCTGACTGAATTTAACTTTACCGGGAACGATGCAATCGCATCCGAGTTAGCCGAACTTCAATTTGATTATCAAGCCATTAATAATGGCGGTCGGATACTGACCTATCAAACAACCATTACAAATACTACTTCCGCTGAGCCTTTATCGGCGACATTTGTTAGCTCTCTTTCGACTGATGAAGAATATGTATCCGTCAGCGAGGGTAACTGTATTCTCAATGACAAAAATGAACTTTCCTGTGATGTAGATGATTTAGCCCTTTATGAAGCGCGTAACATAACGGTTACCACTCGGGCGGTTTCTTGCTATGCCGGTCCGGTGACAAATACGGCTACGCTTGTCTCTAATGGTGAAACAATGGAGGTTAACCCCAGCGACCACATCGATGTGACGAGTCAAGTTGATAATGTGTTTCCATACCCGGCTCGGGTTGTTTACGTGCAAAGCGGTTCTCAAAATTCAGATTTAGGTCTCGTAACCTCAACCGCCGCTGCCCTCAATGCCGAACTTCATCGCTGGGCCGCGGCTCCGACATGGTCGCCGGATGGCAAGCGTCTGGCCTTTTTTGGGGTGCAAGGTATCAGCCAGTTAGAAGAACCTTATAATCAGGGAAATGGGGTGTGGGTTGTCGATATTATCAACAACACACAGCAAAACCCCAGGCAACTTCTGGCGATTGACCATGTTAAGAATTTAACCTGGTCGCCTGATGGTTCTATGCTCGCATTAGAAGTTGGCCCACCGGGAATTACACACGAAGTTGTCATCATTGATGCTCAAGATGGGCGTGAGCTTTATCGGTTTTCGGGTGAACAACCCGCTTGGAGTCCCGATAGCCGACAGTTAGTCATCAAAAGCTGTTCCGATGCGTGTGGCCTGTGGTTGGTGAAACTTGATGGCACGCTTATTAGACAATTAACAACCGATAGCACTGATAGCTACCCGACCTGGTCGCCTACCGGGCAATACTTGGCTTTTAGTTCTCGTGACCGAGATCAAGACTGGGAAATTTACCTGCTTAATTTTGAAGATAGCCATATTACCCGCTTAACGCAGCGGCCGGGAACCGATACCACTCCGGTCTTTGGCCCATGTGGGCAAGAACTTTACCTTCGAACCGACCATTATGGAAGTTGGTGGATTACTGTTTTGCCGCTTGATGGCGGGAACGAATATAAAGTCCAAGAGGGTGTCGGTTCTACGGAAGATTGGGGCTTGGCTAGACCAGCCATTTACTAATCTACCCACCTTTTCATACGCTCCCCATAACCACGAACTTTGCTTTCATACGTAGCAAGGTTCGTGGTTTTGTTGTTTAGATGCTACGCCGCTTTCAAGCTACTCTAAGTAACCCCAATTTCGCCACAACGCTATATGCTCAATAGTTTTAGCAACTCGTTATCAACCTTCAACGAGCAAATCAACATTTATCCACTTATCCCCCGCATAACACTTTCTCCTTCTTCTTCGTTATAGTCAGTGAGAATTGATGTGGTTTTAGAAATTAATCGAGGAATCACAAAGCGAGTTTTGTGACTCCGGCACTTACCCGATTAATTTGTTGATTTACAAGCATTCTCACGGGTCAATTATCTAAGGAGTTAAGGAAATGCACACCTGGCGAAGTCGCATAAGAGCAGGAATGATACGAGTGGTCCGTTCAGTCTTATTTCTCGTAACACTTATTGTGGGAACGACAGCCGTAATGTTGATGGGTGAAACCTCCGGGTTGGCTTTGGCCGACCTATCAAACGCGTCTGTTAAAACAGTTACGGTGGCTGGTGATCACGTTATGTACGCCGCGCTACAAGGTGGCCCCCAAACTGATGGTATTTACCGCAGTCATGATAATGGGCTAACGTGGCAGTATATTAGTTCTGGGCCTGATGGTGTCCTCACCGCTTTGGTTGCCCATCCGGTCAACCCGGCGACACTTTTTGCCGGAACCGAAGGTGGCCCGGTAACCACAACCAATAATTTGTGGCGTAGCTATGATAGCGGCAAAAGCTGGCACAAACTCTTTATTAGTTTGCCTGCTCATCCCGATGGTGTTGTACCAGCGGTAACAACGTTGGCGATTGATGATACGCAGCCCCATAAGCTTTTTATCGGCACTGCCGGCTCGGGAGTTTATCTGTTTGATATCGATGCCGACGGCCACGGCTATCGTTTGGTAGGAGGCGTTTCCGCACCCCAAATGCATGTTAAAGATTTAGTCGTTGGGGAAAGAAATAGGGTTTATGCATTGACGAATGAGGGGCTATTTGTCAGCGGCGATGTTGAAGCCTGGCATGCTCTCCCATTGCCCGCCGAACGTCCTATCGATATTGCGACGTCTGACAATGCTATCTATGCGGCTGACGATTCAGGCGCTGTTTACTACTCAAGTAATGGTGGGCAGGATTGGACCCAAATTGGGGGCAATTGGCCTGCCGTATCCGAAGCTAAACTTCAGGCTACAGCTTTAACCGTTGATAAAGAGAACCAGAATCACGCCGTAATATCCACCGCCTATGCGATAGGTGGTCAACTTATAGGTGGCAGTGTTTACGAAACCTATAATGCCGGCAGTGAATGGGTCAAAGTCGCTGAGGCAAATGGTGTCGTCGATGAGCTTTTATTAAATAACGATATTATCTACGGTGTTTCTCACACCGGTTTAAAGCCATATCTACTCCCTATTGAGGCCGATACCGGTAGCTTTCTAACAAATTTAGGCTTACCTCTTCATCTCAACCATTCTCAAGTCTTGATAATTTTTCTTACTTCCGGCCTGGCCGGCATCATTCTGTTTGGTCGGTTAGATTGGGTACGTCTGCTGCAAACAGCCGCGTAACACTTTTACAAGCACAATCGTTATAGGTAGTGAGCCTCGCTGATATGGTCAATCAACGATGCTAGCATCAGACAAAAATTGTGTGGAAATGTATCGATACCGGCATTTCGGCAATCGCGTTTGATCAGCTTATTTAAAGCTCAAGTAGTACCCTATCAAAGGAAGATAAAAAATGAAATGGCTTAAAATTGTTGGATTAGGAATTGCTTTGTGGGGGTTGGGTTTAATTTGGCTTGAATTTAAACTTGTTTTGCTCTCTCCCGTAATTCTGGCTTTTGTAGCTATTGTGGTTATTGGCATACCTGCTTATCATCTGGGGTGCTTTGTCGGTCAGCGTTACCGATTAACCTTTACTGAGACACCGCAGCCTAGCGTTTCTCTGCCGCGTCCAACCGCGCCTGTTTTTGCTCGGTATCATCACTCACGCTCTACGCGTCCTATGCCGATGTTACCGCCTCGACAATTACACTCAAATCCCACCCGCCCGATGCCGGTTGTTCATTAAAAACACTGGCCAACCACATATATCGATCATCAGAGAGGGATAGACATAACGCTATTCCTTACCCCCACCATCATGCTTTAGGGAGGAAGTTATGAAAAGTAAAAGCTTGCTTGTAAGAGTAGGATTATTTTTTTCAATACTGGTACTCGGTACAGCCGTTGCTATGGCAGCCGGAGAAACAACCGGCTTAGCCTTGGCCGACTTATCAAATACAACGGTAGATACGATTAATGATGCGGATGCCGGTACGCTTTTTGCAACCCTGGATAAGACAGGTATCTATCGTAGCGATGATGCCGGATATTCGTGGCAACGGGTTAGCCCCGGACCGTCTGGTGAGATTGTAAAAACATTGGCTATTCATCCACTTGATAGGATGACTTTGTATGCCGGTACTGTTGACGAAAATGATCGCGGTAGCCTCTGGTTTAGTAAAGATGGCGGCAAAATTTGGGCACCGTTTCCGCTTGAGTTACCTACAAATGCGCGTAATGATGCTCCAATTATTAATGTTGTCACCATAGATGCCACTGCCTCTAATGTTCTTTATTTGGGTACCGAGGGTCAAGGTATCTATCGCGTCCATATACCGACCGGGCAGGCCGAGCAAATTGGCAGCGATCCGTTAACCGAGGGATTGTATGTGCGGGATTTTGATGTAAGCCCAAACGGTCAGATATATGCTATAACAACCGAAGGAATTACCGTAATTGAGGGAGCCTCGACGCGTAAAATTGAGACTATACCCGACACGCCCGTTAGTATTGCTATTGACCCGGTAAATCCGCAGCGGATTTATGTTGGTACTGTGGCGTACGGTGCTTTTGTTTCTGATGATGGCGGACAAAGCTGGCAAGAGTTAAATGCCGGTTTTGGATGGCAACCGGGGGTTATGCTTCGGGTGTCGGCTGTTACTGTTGATGAAGATAAGCCCCAACATCTAGCGGTGGCCACCGCCTATAGTGTGGGCAGCCAACTGATTGGTGATGGCATTTACGAAACGTTTAATGCCGGCCAGCATTGGATTAAGATTGCTGAACATGAAGACGTTGTTGACCAGATTGTTATCCAAGGAGGAGGAATCTACGTCGCAACAACGCAAGGATTGGTTCGTTATGGAAATCCCCTACCCGCTACATCGCTCACTTCATCACTGCATTTCGACTCACTAGCCAATCCGACCGCTGTTCAGCTCTTAATACTTGCTATAACCGTAGCGATAGCCGGCTGGGTTTTACTTGGTAAAGTTTCTGGTAAATCCTATCAAAACCAGAGTGCGATTTAGAACGTAAAGTCATTACTGATCAAAAAAGTGCCGACCAGTGGCGGTCGGCACTTTTTTTGCCTGAAATTTACTAATTTGTGTTAACAGCACGCGGTTACGAGTGGACGTATAGCCGAGATGCCAAAGGGTTTATCCAAGTAAGCATCATAAGTGCCAGTAGTCATTCTTAATTCAGGCGGGTCGACAGAACTCATCATAATAATTCGCGTTTTTGGAGCAATTTTTCGAACAGCTTCCGCTAGCTCTAATCCATTCATTCCCGGCATTTTGTAGTCGATAAGCATCAAGTCTACGGGAGCCTTCTTTAGGTACTGTAGCGCGTCCTGCCCACTTTTCATTGTGGTAACAAAAAAGTTAGGCCATGTTTGTCGAATACCTTGCTCTAAGAAAAACAGAATGTCTTCGTGGTCGTCGACGATCATAAGATGTTTCGGTATCATGGTCTTTTCCCCTTTGACAGAAACCGTCCTCCCCCATCAGTAATTGTATCAATTGTATGCTAATTAAATAGAAAAGGGGTTATTAAACCATGAAAAAATAGTTATAGTTTTCTTAACGTAACACTCTAAAGCGGGCTTGTTTTGCATTATTCTAATTTTTTACTCGTATCACGTTTAAACATCATTTCTAATCCGTACGTACCGCCCTCAAATGACCGTTTAGTATCGTAGCCCATTCTGTCAAAGACACGGAGCATACCCCAGTTGTCGGCCAGCACATCCGCAGTGAAGCCAAGCAACCCCCTTTTTTTGGCAAGATAGGTTAGGTAACTTAACAATTCAGTTCCAATACCGTGGCCCTGGTAATCATCTCGAACGGCGAATGCGGCATCAGCGGTATGCGTTCCGGTATTAACGCTATATTCACCAATTCCAATGACTTCTTCTTTTTCTTCCTCAGGATAAATAATTGCTAAGATGACCATATCTTGTGTGTAATCGATTACAACGAAATTCTGAAGCTGTTCGTGAGGCATACTCGTTCGCATAGACATAAATCGGCTCTGTAAACTGGCATCAGAGAGAGAGTAGAAAAAGTCTTTGAGCAATGGTTCATCGCTAATTTTAACCGGTCTCAGGAAAATTTCGAGTCCGGTTTTAGTTTGCCGTAAAGTTTCAAGCTTTGCCGGATATTCGCCGGCTTTGCCGGGTATAAAGGCTTGGTCCTGAAAAATCAAATTTGTTTTTTTGGCTTCTTCAATGAGCGAGGAGCGGAATTTTGGATGAGCAATACCAATCAGTTCCATCGCTCGTTCTCGAATGTTTTTGCCATGTAAATAAGCAATGCCATATTCCGTTACCACGTAGTGAATATCGCTTCGATTAAATGTAACGCCTGCCCCCTCAGCCAGAAGCGGAACAATTCTAGAAATCGTTTCATTTCGAGCGGTTGACGGTAGTGCCAAAATCGTCTTACCGTTATGGGCTAATACCGCACCGCGCATAAAGTCGGCTCCTCCGCCCATACCTCTAAAAAACGTTTTTCCAATCGACTCAGAGGTTGCCTGCCCGGTTAAATCAACTTCAAGAGCACTATTAATGGCCACCATATTATCTTGGCGAGCAATGAGCAGGGGGTTATTCGTATAGTCAGCAGTTCTAAATTCAATCGACGGATTGCCATGTAAAAATTTGTATGTCTCCTCAGTTCCCATACAAAATGTCGCTACCGTTCGCCCTCGGTTAACCGCTTTTTGCGAATTATCAACAACTCCCTTTTTCATCAGATCAACGATACCATCCGTAAGCAATTCGGTGTGGATACCCAAATGTTTTTTCTCAGATAAATAGGGCAAAACTGCGTTCGGTGTGCTTCCATATCCTACCTGAATGGTGTCACCGTCTTCAATTAAGTTTGATAAATATCGTCCCATTTTTTCGATAACTTGGCTATCGAAGGGGTCTTTATTTTCAAGAATAGCTTCATCGTGAGGAATGAAAAAGTCGATCTCTTCCATATGTAGAAAACCATCGCCTGGAATACGAGGGAGTTCGGCGTTAACTTGGGCTATAATGTAACCGGCATTTTCAATAGCCGCTTTGGTGACATCAACACTTACGCCTAAATTGACAAAGCCATGTTTATCCGGCAGTGTCGTTTGAATAAGCGCGACGTCAATCGGCACCAGTTTGCGATGAAACAGATCAGGCGTCTGCGACAAAAAGATAGGCGTGTAATCAGCCATTCCCGAATTAACAGCTTCACGTGTGCTTTCGGATATAAAAAAGGAATTGTGTCGAAAGTTAGATCGAAACTTATTGTCGGTATAGGGCGCAACACCTAATGTCCACATATGGAATACTTCTACATCGTAAAAAGCCGATCGATTTCGTTCTACGTAATTGACTAAAGCTTGCACCAAATATTGGGGTTGTCCACAACCGGTACTGATGAAAATAGTATCGCCACGCCGGATGTTTTTAAAGGCTTTTCCTTCGGGGCCGAATTTTTCAGGATATTTTTCTTTCATTGCGGCCAGATTTTGAGGCATCGGTTAAGTCTCCTAGCGTTGTATGTGTGAGGAACTTTTTGTGATACGTTAAGTGTAACTCTTTTTATAGCAATTGGGCAAAAATAGTTGTGTAAAGGTAAAGGGAAATGTCAGCGGTTGGCTTCTAAAATATCGATGACTAACGAATGAATTAATTTATAACGATATGATTGCCAAGTTGAACCGGCTGGGGCATAATTCTTTTAATCCTATTCTGCCAATGTTGCTTTTTATTGACAAAGATAGGTAAGGTCAATAACCAATGCGCAATTTGATTGTATGGACGGGTGCGTATGACCTCTCCAATTTTTCACCGTTTTGTTAGGCGGTTTGTAGTTCAAGTGAAAACGACAAAAGATACTTTTTGGCAAAATGGAGAAGCGTTCGGTTCATATGCTGCGGCCGAACAGTATCTTCACCATTTGCTCAAAACCAGTCCCCATGTCCAGGCTGGTCGCATATTCGATCAAGTAAGCGGCCAGGCGGGCGATGCAATGTATGCTTCTAAATGAGCTGGATGATTTAGGGGATACTGTCGAAATCAACATTGATCTTCTGACACACACGTTTGATTTGTTCGATTTTACCAAGCATGCCGTAATCAAGCGCCTGCTGTTTCGCCTCGGATAATTTTTTTAACCCTTCTTCTTGTTTGCCTGAAATATATAAATAGTGACCATAGGAATAGAGAGCGGGGACGAGTGTTAGTAAATAGGGCCTGCTTCCGGTCATTGCTTCATTAACTGCGTAAGTAAAGTAATCTTCCGGTTGTGGAGCGATGTTTGTTAGCTGTGTTATCTGGTCGATGAGATTTTGCGTACTGTGCGATTGGATATGATTGATTTCATCTTTTGCTGGTAGTACCGGATTATTGTCATGTATTTGCAGTTGCGCCAAAATGTTTCCTACAACAACGTGAGCACGGCCCGACTCGGTATCGCGTCCTACTTGAGAGACGTTTTTGAAATGTTGTAGAGCGGTTGCTAGGGCTTCGTTAGTTCTGTTCAAACTGGCATACGCACTGGCCAGATAAGGCTCACTTTGGCTTAGAAGGCCATCTCCGCCTGTAACAGCTCTTTTTTCAAGAGCCTTTATTAAGTAAGCGATTGCTTTTTTATGCTGACCCGCCGAGTGGTGTAAGTGACCGGTAAAGTGCAATGAGAGAAAGACTCCCACCCGGTCACTTATTTCGGTGGCTTCATCAAAGACTTGCCGGAAATAATATAAGGCTTGTTTGTAATCTCCGATGAAATGGTAAACCAAACCGGCATTAAACATAGGATGGATCATTTCCCGTTTGTCGCCCAACGCTTTGAAGATGGGAATGGATTCTAACAGGCTAGGTAGTGCCAATTCAGGTTCATCACGCATCGCATGGACTGCTCCAATCCCGGCCATTGCCATCGCTGTGCCATGTTTATCTCCACGCTCTTTCGCTAATTCAAGCGCTTTTCGATTAAATTCTAAGGCGCGATCCGGTTCAAGGTCATACATATAAGTTCGAGCCATCGTGATGAAACAAGTAAATAGGGTTTGTTTATCATTCAGTGTTTTCGAAATTTTTCGGGCTTTCTGTAAATGGCCTAATGCTTGAGCGTACGAGCCTTTCATCAGCAGGACATCTCCTAAAACAACGTTTAACTGAGCCTCTTGCTGCGTGTTGATAAATCCATTGAGTTTGTCTAAACCTTGCTGTAATTTTTCAAGCGCTAAATTCCACTGACCAAGAAGATTGAGTATTTCACCCTGTTTACTATAAAGCATCATTTCCTTGGTTCGATTAACCTGATATTTTAATAACCGCTCATAAAAATCTAAAGCCTCTTCATTTTGATAATTGGCTTTAGCTTGATCGCCGGCTTGCTCAAGATAGAGGATCGATTTTTCATCTAGTTCTGCCTGTTCGCAGTGATAGGCGAGTGCGGTGTAGTGACGCGATAGATCGGCAGCATAGAGACTTTCTAAAGCTTCTGCACCCCGCCTGTGTAAAGTTTTTAACTGACTACGTACCTGCATCGAATACGCGGAGTCGCGCAATAGAGCGTGCCTAAATAGGTAACGGTCTTTTGTGAGGTTGACCCAAATTTGTTCTGCTTCCGCTTTCTCAAGCTGCTCCTCTAGATCTTGATTGGCCGGCAAAATTTTAGAGAGCACTTGCACATCAAACTCTGATCCTAACACTGAGGCCACCTGTACTATTTGCTTAACCGGCTGTGGTAACCGATCTAAGCGCGATACAAGTACTGCTCGAATAGTGGTTGGCACATCTTCAGCCTGAAGCGGGTTGAGATAATAATAGGTTTGGCCCAGGTGACGTTGTTGTCTTAAAGCATCTCGCTCTTTTAGGTCTAAAACGAGCTGCTTAATGAAGAAGGGGTTGCCGTGACTTTTTTCGGCCAAAAAGTTGCCGAAATGCTCTGAAATTTTTCCTTCTAAAATTGTTTCGGCAAACGATTTACCGTCGTTCTGAGAAAAATAGGTCAACTCAAGACTATATTGGGGAACATCCTCATCAAACGGCAAGGAAAGTTTCGTGCCATCATCTCCATACCGGGTAGCGCATAGAATTGCAATAGGGTACTGTTCTACATTGCGCGTGAGCTGCGTAACCATCTCTTTCGATTGTGGATCGAGCCAATGGGCATCTTCCAACTCAATAATAACCGGTTGACGCAAGCTCTCCGCCTTGATGAGATTTTTAAGGGCACGCAGTGTGTTTTCAAAACGCAGTTTGGGATCTGACTGCTCAAAGGGCGAGTTCGGCCAATACAAATCGACCAGTGCCCCTAAATAAGTCGAGAACTGTTTTAGTTCCTCTCGAAGGGTTTGGTCGGACGTGTTTTCAACCAGGTGATCCAAAATTTGATGAAAGTGCGTTTTGTTTTGCCGATCACTGTTACTGTCTGACTGTTGGAAATGGTAGCGCAGCCAGTAGCGAAACGGATTTAAGGGTTGACGCAAAATTTCGTTTGCCGGACAATGAAACCAGCTTACCTCTTTTCGGGGGGTAATCGGTGAGGAGGACGGCGCATCGGGATTGCGCTCTGCTTTGGTAAGGCTTTGATGTAATTCATAAATAAGCCGGCTTTTCCCAATACCCGCTTCGCCATGAACCGTGACTACACCGGCAAATCGGCCCTTGTAAATCGGCTCAACAGCAGCTCTTAACGCGGCTAATTCGACCTCGCGACCGATAATATACGTTTCGTCATCATACCTTGAGTGATTGACGACCTCCCGCCGACCTTTGAGTTGATAGACAGCCATAGGCGTGGCAAACCCTTTGAAGGTGAAGTGCGCCACAAAGTTGACAATAAAATCATGTTCGGCCAAGCGAGCCATCTCTTCGTCGAGCCAAATCGTTTGCCAGGGAGCCTCTGTCATCTGGCGTGCAGCGAGGTTGATACCACGTCCGTAGCATGTATATTCTTCGCGTAGCTTTGAACCGATAAAGCCGGCATGCGAAATGCGATAGGTGACGCCCGCTCGCATCGGTGTTGTAATAGCGGCTTGGAGATCAAGAAGAAAATTGAGCGAGCGTTTGACATCTGTTTCAAAAGCAATGGGTGCTCCCCAAAACAGGAGGAGATGACACCCTTTGTCGCCAAAATCGATGCGATTGAGATAGCCGCCGTACTGCTGCTGCAATTGGAAAACAATCTGCATAATGTTTGCCAGTTGCTCGTGCGTTTTTACATGGTTTAAGTTGATGAAAACATTGAGCGCGTGGCGAAATTCACCGGAGGCTTTTTGTCGAATAAGCGCTTCGGGGTTGAATGTAGATGCTTGTTTAATTGTAATGGGAGATAAATTGATTGGAGCAGCTTCCGGCAGCGTCGCTAAAACTGATCTTAGCTTTACAAAATGCGTCTCATCTTCGAGGGGATCGACGGTGACAAGCCTCTCTAATTGACGATAAAGCGTTTGACTAAGAATAATTTCATTTCCTTCAGCCCGATGTTCGGCCTCGACACATATTTCAATTGCTGATCCTTTAAAGTAATAAGCATTTTGTTGTTCTGATCCGGAGACAATACCCCATTCAACTTGCCCTTCGGCCAAACCTATTTTAGCCGTAAAATAAAATGTTCCGTAACGGGTTTTCTGGCTGGGTGCGGAAAACATCTGTTGCTGAATAGATTGAGCAGCGGCTAAGGCGTGATGATACGTTTGCGCTTTCTGGTCGTCGACCTCAACGGGAAATAAAGCGGTAACGGAGTCACCGGCACACGTGCAAATAAAACCACCGTGGCTATAGACACTATCGGCCAGAGGGAAGAAGATAGCGCGCATAACTCGGGCTAACTCTTCGACACCATCCTCGTGATCCTGCATCAACGTTTCCGTAACTTTGGTAAAGCCGGAGATGTCAACAAACAGTCCTACAGCTCTAAATCCCCCTTGAAATTGCTTTTGTTTAAATTTTTCAATGATGAAATGGGGCGTTAAATGGTGCATAATTCTCCTCAGTATGCCTTGCTAAAGATGATTGCGCAACAATCGCGAATAAGCGCTTTGGGGGGTGACAAGACAAGTGGCGGGCAGCAAAAACTACTATAATCAACGTTACAAAATGGGGCCGAATAACGTCAAGGGTCGACAATCGATCTATACAAAACTGAATAGATAGGATAGGCTATTCTATTTTTAGAGAGTCGAGAAATAAGCCGGGTAGAGAATTGCGGTAGATTTTCTTAACAAAAGTCTACACTGCTTTAGGGGGAATTGTAAATAGGATTATAGTTTTAACATGTCTAATAAACCATAACCCCAGAGGGGGTCAAAGGTACCAGTAGGCTGGCTGGGGACAGTACTCTTGGTTTTGAGAAATTCTTTGAATTGGGTGTGGGTTAAAGCCGGGGTTTTTTCTAGCATCAAAGCGGCAATGCCGGTCATGAGCGCTGCCGACATACTGGTTCCAAATTGGATAACATGCCGATCATCAATAATCAAACTGTCGGGGTGGGGCGAACCGGCAGCCATGGTCGAAACAATCCATTC
>JAGRBZ010000368.1 GCA_020433805.1 Anaerolineae bacterium | reverse complement strand
ACGTAGTCGATCTCCATGAAAACGAGCCTGATAGCGGTACCGACCACGATCTGGCCTGTAATATGCACAGTTGGTCAGACAAAGGGTCATGGGATGCCGTTTGTTATACCGCAGACCACGCCAATGCTTCAGGTATGTGGAACAAACCGCGTGAAATAACGTCTGAAACATACACAGGCAACGGATATGAGAATGCCTATGAAACATCAGGTCTGGCTACCGCTGCGGATGCATTGGATAGCTGGCAAAATAGTGCTGCTCATCATGACATTATCTTAGAACAAGGCATTTGGTCAGGTGCCAATTGGACGGCTATGGGGGTAGGCATTTATCAACACCACGCCGTTTTATGGTTTGGCGAGCAAACAGATCTACAAGGAACCGTTACGGAAATATGCGATGTTTATGGTGCAAGGCAATAATACACAAAGTCGATGTGCCTCTTTTGGAGCGCAAGAGATTAATGCTATTATAAGACCTGAAATGAATTCAAACTTTACGCAATACGCATTACGATTTATTATAGTACCTTAAATTTTTGAAAAGCCAATGGCTATGTGAGCGTGAAATATATCCTATCAAGCCGATATTTGATAACAAAGAGTTTTATATTGTACAAAATGCCTACGCCACTTGGCCTAAATGTTTTGCCTGTTACTCAGACCGTGTTATAATTTCATACTATGGCAACACAAAGTAAACAATACAAACAACAACCTATTTTATCGGGGCTGTTTATCAACGGCTTGATCATCAGTCTCGCCTTCATTTTTTTACTCGGCGGTGCTTACGTCGGGTACGTATTTTATGTCACGGTTAAAAGTGCTGTCGCTCGCGCAACGTTGCCCGGCCTGCCCTCCGTTGATTTGTCGCTACCGCTGGCTGCTATCCCGCTAACGGGAAGTGATGGAGCATTTACGCTGCCCCAAATTGTGCGTGGTGGCGAAGACGGACAGATAGGTCTCACCGGTGCCGCTTTACCTGACTATTCCAATAAAGAGCGTGTCAACATCTTGCTCTTAGGGGTCGATAGACGGCCGGACGAGGTTTACTCCCGAACCGATACGATGATGCTCGTCACGGTCGATCCTAAATCACGTACGGCCGGCATGCTGTCGGTCCCGCGTGATTTGTGGGTCTCTATCCCCGGTTACGGCGAAGATCGCATCAACAAAGCCTATTTCTTTGGCGATCGCGATGATTACCCGGGGGGGGGGCCGGCCTTGGCGATGAAGACGGTGCAGTACAATCTGGGTGTACCAGTCCATTTTTATGCCCAAATTGATTTCCAAGGTTTCGAGGAAATTGTCAACACCTTGGGTGGGATCGATATTAACGTGCCGCAAACCATTGATGATCCGACATTTCCGGATAATAACTACGGTTACGATCCCTTTTATATCGAAGCGGGTCTGCACACATTGGATGGTCACGATGCCATGCGTTATGCGCGAACCCGCCACAGCTCTGGGGGCGATTTTTCACGAGCCAGACGACAGCAGCAGGTTATGCTTGCCATTCGTGATAAGGCCCTCCAGCTTGACATGATCCCCCGCATTCCCGAACTGTGGACAACCATGTCCGGCACCATTGAAACCGATTTACAACTGGTCGATATTGTTGAATTGGCCCAACTGGCCGATGAGATTAATGTCGACAATATTCAGTCCAACGTTATCGATAGCGATATGACCGTCGATTATGTAGTTCCCGAAACGGGTGCTCAAGTACTGCTGCCCCTGCGCGAAAAGATTGCGGTCGCCGTTGAGGAAATCTTCAGCGAAAAAGAGCCGGTCGATGGCCCTACCAAAGCGGAGCTTGAGGCCATTCAAGCCCAGGCCACCGCTCAGGCCGAAAATCAAGCGCAGCAGGTCGAACTTGCCGCTCAGCGTCAGGAAGAAATCAAAACATTCTTGACCCAAGAAAGTGCCAAGCTTGTCGTTCAAAACGGTACCAACGTCTCGAACTTGGCCTCGCAGACAGCCGCTTACTTAAAAAGCCAAGGGTTTGACATCATCCAGTTTGGCCCTGCCGATGCGGCGTCTTATACCAATACGGTCATCGTCGTTTATAATGAAGAAAAACAGTATACGCTTGAAGTTCTCAAATCTATCTTCGACATCCAAGAAGAAAATATTCGGCGCAGTCCCAACCTAAAAAGTGACGTCGATTTCCGCGTCTTAATCGGCAGCAACTTCGATCTGCCTGAGGGTGACCAGTTGCCATTGTCAGATAGCAATTAAGCGATACCCCGACCGTAAGACAAACTTAAGTTTGTCTTACAAAGATGTTTACAACATTACTTATAAAAAGTCTATCCAATGCCGGGTAGACTTTTTTGTCAATGAAAGGACACCCCATGACTCTCTTACTTGGAATTGATCTGGGTACCTCCAGTGTAAAAACCGTGGTATTCGATCCCCATCAATCACAAATAGTAGCCGTTGCGGCTCAAGAATATCCCCTCGACAAACCCCAGCCAGACCGGGCCGAGCAGAACCCCGAAACCTGGTGGCAGGCCACGGTAGAGACGGTTCGACGGGCAACATCAAGCCTTGACCGTCAGGACATCGCCGCCATTAGCTTTAGCGGGCAGATGCACGGCACCCTGCTGCTCGATGCCCACAACCAGCCGCTCCACCCGGCCATCATTTGGGCCGACCAACGCAGTGCCGCAGCTTGCCAAACATTGATCGACACCGTTGGTGCCGAGCGTTACATAGCCACCACCGGCACTCTGCCCGCCGTCGGCTTTATGGGAGCGACGCTGGTCTGGCTGGCTGAAAACGCCTCGGACCTTCTAGAGCAAACCCACAGCGTCATCTTCCCTAAAGATTACCTGCGCTTACGCTTAACCGGTCAGGTCGCCACCGACATCAGCGATGCCGCTGGCAGTGGCGTTTTCGATATTCACCAACAGCGTTGGGCCGCTGATATTTTATCAAAGGTCGGTTTGCCGCTTGATTGCTTTCCCGACGTCTTACCCTCAACCGAGGTAGCCGGACACCTGACCACCCAGGCCGCCGCAGCCCTGGACTTACCGCCCGGCATCCCTATTGTGGCCGGGTGTGCCGACCAACCGGCCCAGGCCATCGGCAACGGTTTGATTGCGCCGGGGCAAGCCTCAGTCACCACCGGCAGCGGCGGCCAGGTTTTTACGCCCATTCAACTCGATCCGCATCAGAACCAAACCGATCCGGGCCTGCATGTGTTCAGCCACGCCGTGCCGGGGCTGGCCTATATTCTGGGCGCTATCTTATCGGCGGGCTTATCGCTGCGCTGGCTGCGCGATATGACCGGGCTGACGTCTACCCCTCAGGCTTACGCTATCCTCAGCTCCGAGGCCGAAGCCGTGCCGCCCGGAGCCGAGGGCCTCATCTTTCTGCCCTACCTCTCCGGCGAGCGCACCCCTCACCGCGATCCACTGGCGCGAGGGGGATTCATCGGCTTGACCCATTTTCATCAGCGTGGACATTTGGCACGGGCGGTCATGGAGGGTGTTTCGATGGCTATGCGGCAGGCGTTGGCACTGAGCCTATCCTTGGGCGGGCAGGTCGATACCATTATCGCCGCCGGAGGCGGAGCTGAGAGCATTGTCTGGCGGCAGATTCAAGCCGATCTGTTTGGCCTGCCCTTGCAACAGTCGCTTCTCACCGAGCAGGCCGGTGTCGGTGCGGCGCTGCTGGCCGGCGTAGGGGCCGAAGTCTATCCTGATTTGCCCGAAGCCTGCGCTCAAGTTGTTCGCTACGGGCCACCGACTCATCCTGACGCAGCCCGCCACCAGCGTTACAACGATCTCTATGCCCGGTTTACCGAGCTTTACCCCCGCTTAAAGAATGACTTTCACTGGCTTGCAACCTTTTAACCGGCTAGCGCTCGAAATACAAATAATATCCTTATGTCATTGCCGAGCAATGAGCGAGAAATCCCCAGAGCGCTGGTATCAAGTAGGGAGTAATGGGGCAAAAGCTATCACTCCCTACTCAACGGTTTTCCTGATGGCTGTATGAGTTCCTCTAGAAAAGTGATACAAAAAGTGATGGAGGACAAACTTAAGTTTGTTCTACGGCGTCTACCCTCATAGGAGTGCGGCAACCCTTTTTCGTCGCTACACCGGCACCGAATCGCCTTCTTCCTGACCGGGGGCGGGCAAAGAGGCATGGGAATGAACCAGAAGCCATTGGTCACCACGTTGTTCCATCACGGCGGTCATCCGCACAGGAAACGCGAATTCTTGACCCCCGGCCTTGCCCTGGCCCAGGCCCTCAGCCGCAAGCCAGGCCACTGAACCTGCCGCTGAAACCTGATGCCAGGTAATCTTAAAGGCCAGCGCTTCTGTCTGCGACCAGTCCCGTTGGAACTGAGCTATGATTTGATCCCGGCCAATATTTTTCTCGTCTGCACCGGTGCCAAATGCCATCTGATCATCATCCGGGGGTAAAAGGTTGAGCAACCCTTCGAGGTCTCGGTTTTGATGCGTTGCTATAAATCGGTTCATCACATCCATCACTGCCGCTTCCGTTTTTGCATTTGCTTTCACGATATTTCTCCTGGTTTGAAAATAAATTGATTGTTTTGTTTGTTTGTAGTTCTATGATAATCGCAAATAGCAGGGATGTCGTCGGGGAAAACCCTATAATGGGGGTTAAAGCAACCCTACATTTTTAAGGCTGACTAATAATGAAATAGCAGGGTAATTGTAAGGGAGAGCCAGAGCATCACCCTGTTCAACTGTCCGCCGAAAGGCTGCTCAAATCCTGAGGGGCCGAGGCTAAACCCTTATCCACTGCCCAGGCAGCAACTTGGGCGCGGGACGAAAAGCCCAGTTTGGAGAGAATACGGCTGACATGCGCCTCGACAGTCTTGACGCTGACCACCAGTTCGTTGGCAATTTCCTGATTGGACAACCCTTGCGCGACCACCGCTGCCACCTGGCGTTCACGCCGGGTCAGCCCGCCCAATTCTCGGTTAGCTGCCTGTCGTAGGAGGCGTGGCTTGGTTGGTGGGATCATTGCCAAGGCTCGCTGCCGGAAATTCTCACGCAGCGTGTCATCGGTGATCGTTGCCGCCGATTCGTCAACCAGAATTCGCGTGGTGGCAAAAGTTGTTTTGGCCTGTTCGAAGTCCGCTGCGGCCTGATATACCTTTCCCAAAGCCAAGTGTACCCGCCAGAGGTCGATTCTAATCCCTAGTTTGCGATATAGCTCAATTACACTTTGGAGATCCGCCTCGGCTTCGTCTAACCGCCCCACCATCGTCAACGCTTCGCCGCGAAGCTGAAAGACAGTGCCAAAAAACTGAGCCGCACCGCCGCGCCAGGTCTGTCTATCTGGAAAAGCTAGCTCATCAAGCATCTGTAAAGTCGGGGCCACATCTTTGCGGGCCAGACCCAGTTCCAAGATAGGTCTGATCCAAAAATAGTCAAGGCCGAAAGCCGGCTTGAATGGCGGCTGCGGTACGAGCGCGGCTGCTTCGTCGAGGTGATGTTGCCCGATACAGGCCGAGGCTAAGTAAGTAGTACCCTGGATGTCAAAAAAAGTGGCACCAGCATTCGTCGCAATCGCTACACCACGTTCCAAATGGCGACGAGCCGCATCGAAGGCCAGCAGAGCAAGATAGCTTTGACCGAGCGTGATATGACAGGCCGCCTGCCACATTTGATGCTCAATGGCCTCAGCTAGCGCGAGGCCGTTCTGTGCGGCTGTAAGACCTTGCCCGTAATCACCCCGAATGCTCAGGATCAGGCCCAGATTCTCCATAGCATACGCTTCACCGGATTGCCAGTCGATTTCCTGCGCCAGTTTAATCGCCTCACGCACTTGTCTCTCATCCAGCGTATAATAAGCCAGATTGGTCAGGCAGGAGGCCAGCGTCTGACGGTTATTCAGTTCGCGCAGGATGGGAATGGCCCGTTTGTAATAAGCTATCGTCGCCACCGCATCGCCAGCCTGATTACTCGTCATGGCCAGTAGATCCAAGGTCTCGGCGATGCCAGCTTGATCTTCAAGGGCTTCAAAGCGCTCTAAGGCCTCGTGATGATAACCGAGGGCTTCGAACGGCTGGCCCTTGTTCATCAGCCAATTACCCAGACGGTTGAGGCTGTGACCAGTAGCCGCCGGATCGGCCATCGAGCGGGCCAATTCCAGGGCCTGCCGGCAATAGTCACCGGTTTGGTCGTAGTCGCGGGAAGCCCATAGCAAGCCCAAATCAAGCAAGGCTTGCCACGTCGCCCGCTGGTCCTGAGCCGCCTGTAGTGCTGCCTCGTAGTCGGCCCTGGCCCGGCCAAACTCACCTAACGTGTCAAAAGCCTGCCCTCGGAGACGGTACAGCGCTGCCGATGGTGGCGACGCGGATAAGTGGCTTGCCGCCGTTATGGCCCACGTAAACTGCTCAACCGCCGCGTGTGGGGCGTAGAGTGACCGTGCCTTTTCGCCGGCGCGTTGAGCGTAGTCGAGGGCCTTGGTCCACATGGCAGCCTCGAAGAAATGATAAGCGAGTGCCTCCAGGTGAGCCTCAAGCGCACCGGCATGGATTTGTTCGATGGTTTGGGCTATCTGTCCGTGCAGGGTCTGCCGCTCCCTCGCCAGTAACTGAGTGTACAGTGCCTCTCGGGTTAAAGCGTGGCGAAAGGCAAATTGATCGGCACTCTCTTCGACGACAAGTTGGGCGGCCATCAATTCTTTGATGAGTGCCAACAACGCGCTGTCACTATGGCCGGTTAAGGCCTGCAAAACGGCAAAATCAAAGCTGAATCCGCTGACCGCAGCCAAATCGAGGAGTTGTCTGGCTTTTAGGCTAATCGGGCCTAGCCGCTGCTGCACCGACCGCTGCACATTACCAGGGATGTTGATCCGAGACAGTGGCTTGCGTTGCCAGCGACCTTTGATGCAGTAAATTTCCCCGGCGGCAATCATTGAAGTAAAAATTTCTTCAGTGAAAAAGGGGTTGCCGTCGGTGAGGGTATAGATCGCCTCCAAAAATTCAGCCGACAGGGCTTGACGTTGATCGAGAATGGCCCGTAGCATCTGCTCTACTTCGCTGCGCGTCAGGGGCTTGAGTTTAAGTGCCTGGGCCAGTGGCTCGCGATCCAGGCCGGTCAATAGAGGGGGTAGCCCGGTGTTGGTTTCGACAGGGCGGTAACTCAACAGTAACAGAACCCGGTATGGAGCAATACGCCGGACCAGATAGAGCAAAAAGGCCAGGCTGGCCGCGTCGCTCCAATGCAAATCTTCCACAATAAGCACCATTGGCTTGGTCTCAGTTTGGCGTAAGAAGAAATCCGCCAGAGCTTCAAACAACCGTCGCTTTTCTGTTTCGGGTTCTAACGACACGGCAGACTGAGCCACGGCAATGTGGGCGGTCAGTTCAGGGAGCAGTTTGATAATTTCGGGCGCTTGCAATCCAAGCAAGTCGAGGATGTCAGACACTTCCCGCCGAGCAAAAAAGGTGCGTAACATGTCGATTAGCGGCGCGTAGGGAAAAGCCATATCTTGCTCAAAGCAGCGACCAACGAAGATGTTGAAACCTTTGTCGGCCGCTCGGCTTCGGATTTCGGTTAGAAGACGACTTTTGCCGATACCTGCTTCGCCGTTGACAAAAACACAGCGTCCTGCGCCCCCTTGCACCACGGCCAGGGCATTTTTAAGTTGATTTAACTCTTCGCTACGTCCGATAAGTGCGGGCGTGAGAAACAACTTCATCAGTATACCTGTATGATCTCAAACGTAACTTAGCTTCATTCGTACCAGCAATTCTCAGTATGACCAGACCTGACAGGTTTTGCCCCAAAGTTTACGGCCAAAATGGCTCTCGAACGAAAAGTTATTGTCACTATGGCTAAATTATCGAAAACCTGTCAGGTATTTGCCCTAAAATGAGAACTGCTTCATTCGTACAGCCTGGGTAAGACATCTACAAGGGTAGAGTGAGCAGGGAGAGGAAGGCGATTGTCTCAAAATCACCCTCATAAGAGTACTGCAATCACTAGCCCTATGTTGATCAATACCCCAATCCCCCCTTTATCATGCAGCTTCTGCATTTTTCCATCCCAGAAAAGAATAAAGAATAGGGTAGAAAATGCACTCGACCCTACGACCACTTGCTGCCACCAGGGCTGCATCAAGAGGAGGGCTATGCCGCCAGCCACAAAACCGATGGCTGCCACGATGCAAGAAATACTAGCCAGCCATCTTGTGACATCATCTCCAAGAAGCTGGGAGAAAGCCCACGAGCCATCAGGCCAGCTCATTCCAGCTTGAAGCTCAAAGAGCCGCCAACTCTGGCCGAAATATAACAAATGAACCAAACCGTGCAAAATGATAAAGATGCCACCTATCACCCACAGCATGATAAATCTCCTGCGTTCTTGAGAAAGATTCGACGTAAAGCGCGTTGATGCGTGTCTACCGGTGCAGCGAATAAGCGACGAGCCTTGCGCTGCCGTATAAATCTTAATGTTTTACAATAGTACCACAAATTATGTGAGCAAGGGGTGGGTGGAGAGGGTTGGTGTTGGTTTGTTTGTTACTTGGGTATTTTACAGCTTAGAAGCTGTTTGAAAAGTCAGCGTTTACAGATTTGTCCACAGATTTACACAGATAGTCACTGATATTTATCACAC
>JAGRBZ010000367.1 GCA_020433805.1 Anaerolineae bacterium | reverse complement strand
GATGCCCTTAAACGGCGCTGCATTTACCACTGGATCGATTATCCCGCCCGCGCCAAAGAGATCGAAATTGTCCGAATGAAAGTCCCCGGCATTTCCGAGCGGCTGGCCGAGCAGGTTGTTACCTTCATTCAAAGCGTGCGCCAACAGGAGCTGTACAAACTGCCCGGCGTCGCTGAAACGCTCGATTGGGCCGAGGCGCTGGGCCATTTGCAGCGCCAGACGCTCGATACGGAGGTGGTTAACGCGACGCTGGGTTTAATCCTGAAATATCAAGACGATGTCGATAAAATTCGCGGCGCGGTCGCCCAGGCGCTGGTCGAGGAGGCGGTGGCTGCGTGAGTTCCTCCCAAGCCGACCCAATTTTTCTGGATAACGTGCTGCTCTTCCTGAATATGCTGCGTCGAGCCGGTATTCCCGTTTCAACCGACCAGGCCATCGATTTTGCCCGCGCGTTGGAGATGATCGACATTGGACGGCGGGAGCAGCTTTATTACGCGGCGCGGGGCCTACTGCTCAATCGCTACGAAAATATGCGGCTGTTTGACACGATTTTTAACCGCTTTTGGCGAGTGCCCGCCGCAAGCAGCGGCGGACGCAGGCAAAAAGCACCGATTGCCCCTCGCCACCAGCCTAAACCGGCCACGCAGTTCAACATCGTCACTTATATGGCCTACAGAGCACGCCAATCCGACCCGGAGATTGATGTGGCCGATAAATCGCAAACCTTTAGCGACGCCGAACTGCTGCAAACCAAAGAGTTCTCGGCGATGACGCCGGAGGAGCTAACGGCGGTCAAACAGCTTATCCGCGAAATGCGCTGGCAGATTAGCCTGCGCCAAACGCGGCGGCGCGTGCCGGATGGCAAGGGCGATTTGCTGCATCTGCGGGCATCGATGCGTTCGGCCACAAAGCACGGCGGCGTGCCGCTTCATTTAAGCTGGCAGCGCAAAAAAATCAAGCAGCGCCCGCTGGTGCTGCTGGCCGACATTAGCGGCTCGATGGAGAAGTACACCCGGCTGCTGCTTCAGTTTTTTTACGCCGTATCACACAGCTTGCAGCAGGTGGAAAGCTTTGTCTTCGGCACCAGCCTGTCGCGCATCACGCCCCACCTCAAAATCAAAAATATCGACCGGGCGCTCGATGAAGCCAGCCGCCGCGTTGTCGATTGGTCGAGCGGCACGCGCATCGGCCCAAGTTTGCAGGCGTTCAATCGGCAGTGGAGCCGCCGGGTGCTGCGGCAAAAAGGCGCTATCGTACTGATTATTAGCGATGGCTGGGAGCGGGGCGATGTCAGCCTCATCAAACAGGAAATGGCCTATCTGCGTCGCCGCTGTCATCGGCTGATTTGGCTTAATCCGCTGCTAGGCAAAGCAACTTACCAACCGCTGGTCGAAGGGATGGCCGCCGCTCTCCCCTTCGTCGATGATTTTCTGCCCATCCATAATTTACAGAGCCTCAACGCGCTGGCCGATCATCTTGGCTCGCTCGACGCCCGGCGCTCGGTGCGACCGGCGACGGCGGGGTTAAGAAGCGGTCTTGACGCGTGAGTTTTACAGCGTTGTCCACAGATGGACACAGATGGTCACAGATAGTGAAAAGGTAGATGAAAATCTGTGAATATCGGTGTGAATCTGTGGACCGTAAAAGTTTTTGAGGCTGGATTGGCCCCGAAATGAATTTCTGGGCTGATAGGGGAAGTACGCTAAAGCGCACTGGTCTGGGTTGTTATGGGTTTCGCTGATAAAGAGTAAAAACAATCCTCACGAGTGCGTTTCAACGCACTTCTTTAGATAGCAGCCTGAATTTCAATTCGAGGCGATAAAAGGCCGAGGTTTTACGAACGCGAACGAAAATGATTATCCGTAGCGCAGTGAGCCGCAAGCATCAGATGCGAACGGCGAGAGCAGAGCCGCTCCGCATCTGAGGTTGCTTTGCTCCTCGCTGTGGTAGGACAAACTTAAGTTTGCCCTACAAAATCTATTCAAGGAGAAAGACAATGGATTTAGAAGGAACCTATACATTCGACGCGCTGCGCGATAAAGTTTGGGAGGCACTGATGGATCCGAATGTGCTGGTCAATATTATGCCCGGCTGCGAAAAGCTGGAAGAAGTGGGCGAAAACGAATATGAGACGATGCTCAAGATTAAAGTGGGGCCGGTGCAGGGAAAATTCAAGGGAAATATTGAATTATTGGACATCAATGCCCCGGACTCCTATCGCATGAAGGTCGACGGCAAAGGGCCGTCCGGTTTTATGAAGGGCGACGGCCAGGTCAGGCTCGAAAGTCAGGGTGACGCCACGCTGATGCATTATACCGGCACGGCGCAAGTCGGCGGACGTATCGCCAGCGTCGGACAGCGCTTGCTCGATAGTTCGGCCAAGGCTATCACCAAACAAAGCCTCGATGGTTTAAACCAGCAGATTATGGCCCGCCAGCAGCCCCCCGCCGCGCCTGCTCCGCAAAATGGACACAGCAACGGGGCCGCGACTTCCGTTGCCGCGCCGGTGATGGTCGAAAAGGTCAGCGCACCGTCTGAAATGGAGTTTGCTCTCGGCGTTGCCAAGAATATGCTCGACGACGCCATTCCGGCAGAGCAGCGCCCGATGCTTTTTAGGATTGCTGTCTTGTTTTTGGTAGCGTTTATCGCGTATACGCTGGGGCGGAGAAGTCGATAGGTGCTATGTGTATTTTAGTAATGGGTTAGTGTCATTAGTTTTTTGGCACGGCATTTCACAAGATATAATGCGTAATGCGTAGTTCGTAGTATGTCGTTGTATATAAGAAGGGACAAATACGCACTACGCACTACGCAATAAAAACAAGACAGCATCGTGGCGAAAACTTAGAGACACGAACGTAATGGTGAATAATTAACAATTAATAATTAATGGTGAATGAAAGAAAGAGCGACTTTACAACTCACAATTGTTACCCTTGTAGCGTGCGTTGTGAAATAGAAGCGTCCCGTGTCATTTCGCAGCGCAGCGGAGAAATCCCTGTAGCAATACGCCTGAAAAGGTAATCGGTTGGAAAAATTTAAAGCCACAACGCTGAATTTTCTCCTACGAATGCTTCATATCTTGAAATGTCTGAGGGATTTCTCCGCCTCCGGCTGCGAAATGACATAGGCGATATTAATTATGAAATGCAAGCTTTATAAGCTTCCGGCTTGTCGAAGGTATAGTTTTCAAAGGCGTAAGGCACAGGCAGTAGCCCATCTTTTCCCATAATCCCTACTCCCTACCCCTTACCCCCGTTTTTACATCAACGCAGCAATTCAATCTATCATTGCAATACCATTTATGAAAGAACAAGGAGGTTCGTATGATTCCAGGAGAATTCGATTATTATTCTCCCACAACGCTTGACGAGGCGCTGTCGCTGCTGCAAGAGCACGGTGATGATGCCAAAATTTTGGCCGGAGGACAAAGTCTTATCCCGGCGATGCGCTATCGGCTGGCCGTGCCGGAAGTGCTCATCGACATCAACAACCTGACGGAGCTAGAGTATGTCCGCGAGGACAACGGCCATCTAACCATCGGCGCAATGACGCGCGAGTCGGATTTGGAGGAATCGACGCTGGTCAAAGAAAAATACCACCTCTTGGCCGATACCGCCGAGGTCATCGCCGATCCGCTGGTGCGCAATATGGCGACGGTGGGTGGTAATTTGGCTCACTCCGACCCGGCCAACGATCATCCGGCCACGATGCTGGCCTACAATGCCAAAATCATCGCCCTTGGCCCCGCCGGAACGCGCGTCATCCCCATCGACGACTTTTTTACCGGCCTGTTTGAAAATGCTCTTGAAGAGAACGAAATTTTGACCCAAATTCGTCTGCCCCGGCCCGGCCCCAACAGTGGGGGAGCCTATATTAAAGTCGAGCGCAAAGTAGGCGACTATGCTATCTCGGCGATTGCGGTGCAACTGACGATGGATGGCGACACCTGTACCGCTGCCAGAATTGGGCTGACGAACCTCAGCCCGACGCCGATGCGGGCCAAGAACGCCGAACAGGCGCTCATCGGCCAGGTTATTACGCCCGACGTCCTTGAAGCTGCCGGGCAGGCCGCCGCCGCTGAATGCAACCCTTCCGCCGATTTGCGGGGCAGTGTTGATTACAAACGAGACCTGACGCGCGTACTTACCAAACGCGCCCTCACCAAAGCCATCGAACGAGCTAAAGGAGCCTAACATGAGCAAACATACCATCACTTTGACCGTCAACGGGCAAGAGCAAACCCACGAGGTCGATGCTCGCCTGCTGTTGGTGCATTTTATTCGCGAAAATCTCAATTTAACCGGCACACACATCGGCTGCGATAGCACAAGCTGCGGCGCGTGTACCGTTCACCTCAACGGACGCGCCGTCAAAAGCTGTACCGTCTTTGCGGTGCAAGCCAACGGCAAAAGTGTCGAAACCATCGAGGCGCTGGCTGCCGCCGGTAATTTGCACCCCTTGCAGGAAGGATTTTGGGAAAAGCACGGTTTGCAGTGCGGTTATTGCACGCCGGGGATGATTATGAGCGCCAAAGACCTGCTTGAAAAGAACCCCGACCCGACCGAAGAAGAAATCCGCTGGGCAATTTCCGGCAATCTGTGCCGCTGCACCGGCTACAACAAAATTGTCGAGGCCATTCAATACGCCGCTGAAAAATTGCGAGAAAAGGAGCCTGTAGCATGACCTACCATCAAGAAGGTGCCGCCTATCAGCTCGAAGACCGGTTCGAGCATCATTCGGCCAAGCCGGACAATGCTTCGGCTCAGGTAGAAACGCAGGACGAAGTGCGCGTAACCACGCCGCCCGATGTGTGCGGGATGGGCCATCGGATGAAGCGGAAAGAAGACCCGCGCTTTATTCAGGGCCGGGGGCGCTACGTTGATGACATCAAGCTGCCGGGGATGCTTTATATGGACATCGTGCGCAGCCCCTACGCCCACGCCAAGATTTTAGACATCGATGCCAGCGCCGCGTTGGAAATGGAAGGTGTTGTGGCCGTCATCACCGGCAAAGATTTGGAACAGCACGGTTTGCACTGGATGCCAACTCTGATGTCCGATACGCAGATGGTTTTGCCGACCGAAAAGGTCGTTTATTATGCCCAGGAAGTGGCGGTGGTCATCGCCACGGAGCGCTACATCGCCGCCGACGCCATCGAGCAGGTTTTTGTCGATTACGAACCGCTCGACCCCGTTGTTGATCCCTTTGAGGCGATGGAAGATAAAGTCATCGTCCGCGATGACAAAGAAACCAAAACCAACCGCATCTGGCACTGGGAAGCGGGCGATAAAGAGGCCACCGATAAAATTTTCGACGAAGCAGCGCACGTGGTCAAGCAAACTATGCACATCCCCCGCATCCACGTCTCATCCATCGAAACGTGCGGGATGGTGTCCGATTACAACAAGCCGATGGAGAAGTTTACGATTTATATGACCTCGCAGGCCCCGCACGCGCACCGCACCGTGTTTGCCCTGGTCAGCGGCATCCCCGAACACAAGATTCAAGTGATTTCGCCCGATATTGGCGGCGGATTTGGCGGTAAAGTGCCGGTCTATCCCGGTTACGTCTGCTGTATCGTCGCCAGTTTGCTGCTGGGCCGTCCGGTCAAATGGATCGAAGACCGCAGTGAAAATTTGCAGGCCGACAGCTTCGCCCGCGACTATCACATTACCGCCGAGATGGCCGCCGACAAAAACGGCAAGATTGTTGGCCTGCGGGTTAATACGCTGGCCGATAATGGCTGCGCCGATGCGGCGGCTAATCCTTCCAAGTTCCCGGCGGGGATGTATAGTATCTGCACCGGTTCGTACGATATGAAAGCCGCGCATGTGAATGTCGATGCCGTTTATACGACCAAACCGCCGGGGGGCGTGGCCTATCGCTGCTCCTTCCGCGTCACCGAGGCCGTCCATATGATCGAGCGGATGGCTGACATTATGGCCCACGACCTGGGCGTCGACCCGGCCGAATATCGGATGAACAACTTCATCAGGGCTGATCAGTTTCCTTATAAATCGCCTACGGGCTGGGAATATGACAGCGGCAACTATCACGGCGCTCTGCGGAAGGCGATGGATATGATCGGCTACGAGGCGCTGCGCCAAGAGCAGGCCGAGAAGCGCGCGCGAGGCGAATTGATGGGCATCGGCATCTCCAGCTTCACCGAGGTGGTCGGAGCCGGGCCATCGCGCGATTACGATATCTTGGGCGTCAAAATGTTCGACTCGGCGGAGATACGAATCCATCCGACCGGTAAAGCCATCGCCCGCTTCGGCACCAAGTCGCAGGGGCAGGGGCACGAGACAACCTATGCCCAGATTGTCGCCGAGGAGTTGGGTTTACCGGCCAAAGACATCGAGGTGGAAGAAGGCGATACCGATACCGCGCCCTATGGCCTGGGCACGTACGCCAGCCGCTCGACGCCGACCGCCGGGGCTGCCGCCGCGATGGCCGCTCGTAAAATTAAGGCCAAAGCCAAGAAGATTGCGGCCTATCTCCTGGAAGTCGGCGAAGATGACCTGGAATGGAACATCAATAAGTGGCAGGTTAAAGGTTCGCCTGAGCAGGCCAAAACTATTCAGGATATTGCCTTCGCCGCTTACACCAACAATCCGCCGGGCATGGAGCCGGGGCTGGAAGCGACCGATTATTACGATCCGCCTAACCTGACCTTCCCGTTCGGTAGCTATATTTGCGTGGTCGATATCGATAGCGGTACGGGCGAGGTCAAAGTGCGCCGCTTTGTGGCTGTCGATGATTGCGGCAACATCATCAATCCGCTCATCGTTGAAGGCCAGGTCCACGGTGGCTTGACAATGGGGCTGGCCCCGGCGCTGTACGAAGAGATTGTCTATGATGAAAACGGGCAATGTTTGACCGGCACCTTCGCCGATTATCTCGTCCCGACGGCTGTCGAGTCGCCCAAGTGGGAGACGGGTCACACGATTACGCCTTCGCCGCACCATCCCATCGGGGCTAAAGGTGTGGGCGAGTCGCCCACGGTCGGCGCGCCGCCGGCTATCGCCAACGCGGTGGTCGACGCGCTGTGGCATCTGGGTGTGCGACATATCGATATTCCGATTACGCCGCAGAAGGTATGGCAAGCTTTGCGGGAGAATGGGGTGATGGATTAGGGGAAATTAGGGAGTAGGGAGTCAGGAGTAGGGAGTAAGGCAAACCCCCTACTTCCTACTCCTGACTCCTTACTCCCTTTAAACGCGAAGTATTTGTTGTTTGGCGAGGTAGTGACGGAAGGCGGCGATAGTTTCTTCATCGCCATCGAAGTAATCTTCGAAGAAACCGGGGCGATTGAGTTCGGGAGGATAAGCGTATCGCTCTCCCTCTTCACCAAGTTCAGCGATCCAATCGTCCGGCTCGTGTGAGTCGATGATTTCAAAGATGTTGGCCGGATAAAGATAAGGTGAGCCATCATTATTGATGATGCGGAGATCATCCGCTTCGATGCCGATAACATTATAAACGTTGCCGGTCGTTAAGTCTTGATAGTTATTTTCTTCTGAAACGTGTGTGAATCGTACTTTCATAATCATTCTAACCACTTGATTTTTTCTTCAAATCGACCAAGGCCGTGATGTTCGTACCCGTGTATTTCCGCGAGTTTACCGTTGTAGAGTAGTGGCGGGGAGCTTTTCTTAGCCCAGCGCTTGACGGAACCGCCGTACGTTTCTACGAGACGTTTGATGTCTCTAATTCTGGCCCCCTTAGCTATGACACGCGCTTGAGAGCGTTGTTGGCTGGTAAGTGATGGTGAAGTTTCTTCAGATGAGGTCATGGTTCGCCACTTTTCTCTTAATTATACAGTAACAAGTGTTGATTTGGTATTCTTGGAGTAACGCTATGTACGACGAATTCTTTTCTAAAGCATCGGAACTTTTGAACGAAGGAGTACCCTTCGCCACAGCAACGGTGGTGCGGGCCGAGAAACCGACCTCGGGTAAGCCGGGTGATAAGGCAATTATTACGCCAACCGGGGTGATGCACGGCTGGATTGGCGGTAGCTGCGCCCAACCGACCGTCGTCAAAGAAGCGTTGACGGCGCTGGCCGAGCGCGAGCCGCGTCTTATCCGGCTGAGTACCGATCCGCACTCGGAAGGGCGGGCCGGTTTAATCGACTTGCCGATGACTTGTTTTAGTGGTGGAACATTGGAGATTTATATCGAGCCGCAGTTTCCTCTGCCGCGTTTGGTGGTTATCGGCAATTTGCCGGTGGCGCAGGCGTTGGTGCAGTTGGGCAAGGCCATGAATTACAACGTCATCGCCGTCGACCCGGATAATCAAGGCGCGGGGCTGGAAAAAGCGAATGAAATTATCACCGACCTGGCCGTGATGGCCGATAAGATAACCCATTTATCGCACGTCATCGTTGCCAGCCACGGCCATTACGATGAGTTGGCGCTGGAACACGCGCTGCGCTCCAAAGCCGCTTATGTGGCCTTGGTCGCCAGTAAAACGCGGGCCGAGGCGGTGATCGACTATCTCAAAGGTCAAGGACTGTCCACAGAGGAGTTGGCGAAGCTGAAGTATCCTGCCGGCCTGGATATCCACGCCCGGCGCGGCGACGAAATTGCGCTGAGCATCATGGCCGAAATCGTACAAAAACGCCGCACCGCCGAGCCGCTGGCTATCGAAGCATTGTTGGCCGACATCG
>JAGRBZ010000366.1 GCA_020433805.1 Anaerolineae bacterium | reverse complement strand
TAAGGTCAAAGAAGCACACAGGCTAGCAAACAAGGTTTGCCCACCCGGCAAAACATAAATGGGCGGAACACCATTAATAGAAGGCTTTATCCCTGCGCCTCCCGATGAGGCAAAAGCCGGAATGACCAGCAGCCCTTTGGCGGCGCAATGGCTGCAAAATTGCTGGGTATCGTCATAAGCGTGGGTGTAATGGGTTACGGCGGTTCCCGCCGGTTGCTCCAAGAGGAGATAGCCCACCGGTTTGGGTTTGTCCGTTTTAGCAGGCTGTAGCGATAAATCTGCCGATTGTAAAAACGGAGCCTTGGCCGAAAACAAATCAAACCGGGCGGCGTAGCGTTGCTCAAATGGCTGCAATAGCGCCGTTGAGAATTGACCGTCCTGCCATAGCTTTTTCAAATCTCGGCGGCTCTCAGGCTGGTAGGCATCTTGTAAGATAGCCACCAGTAAGCGATGAATGCTAAACCCATCGAGCGGCGACGGCTCATACAAGGCCCGGATATGGTGCGCCTTGGTCAGGACTTGCCGGATGTTAAGGATATCCAGCTTGCCGTCCAACCGTTCCACGGTAATCCAAGGCTCGTGCCAAAGGTTAAAAGAAGGGGTTGATTGTGTCATAAAATGAACCTCCATGTTTTGGTTACGCCCTAAGCCGGAGCTTAGAGCTAAGTCACATTGTAGGATGCTAAAGCACCCTTGCTATTACAGGCGGCTTGGATAAACTTTTGTTGTAACTGCTCAAGCCTGTCATTTCGAGGCGTTTTTTGCCGAGAAATCCCCCGGATGTTAGGTTGCCAACAGCGACTTGGGGGATTTCTCGCTCCTTCGTCGCTCGAAATGACATGATGGCTTAGTAGTTACCTTTTGTCCCAAACCGCCTGGGATTTTAATCCAATGCTCCAATTACCAAGCCCAATTCACTATCCAACCGAACCAATAGTTCTAGCTCCTTGCTTTCAAAGCCCGTACCATCAGCGCTTGGCTCAAGCCATAACGGAAGGCAATTTTTGAGCAGGGCGGAGTCGGTAAACAGTTTTTCAAGGGGAGTCGTGCTTTTTCTAAGTTCGGCGATCAAATAAGGCTGCGATACCCGTATGCCCTGGCGCAAGAGAGCCAATTGGGTATCACGCGGAGCTTTTTTGTTGAGCGGAGCCGATATTGTCCTATCAAGTAGATGGGCCAGCTCATCCTCACGGCTAAGTGGGATAACGGTAACGCTCTCCTGGCCCCATCGAGTTTTCATATTGAACCAACTGCTGCCTTCCTCGTCATCGGTAAAGCCTTTAAACTTGCCGCCCCAATAAAATGGATCATCCGCTTTAGGCCGGTTGGTTAACCGCTGTCGCGCTTCCACTTTTAAGGTGTCACGCTGTTGCTGCAACGCTAACCACAGGTCATAAAGGGGATCATCGGCAGCCGGTATGGTTTCGTCATAAACGGCCTCAATCAAAGGGCGATAATCAAGGGGTAAAGTAATCGTCTGGCGTGTGGTAAGCGCCTGCCGCGATTTTTCTAAAATGTACTCAGCATAAATGCGAGGGTCTGCCTTGGGGTCAAGGGAAGTATTGATGTAAAGTTTAGGCGCTTGATGGTCGCCCCGTACCTTTGCCTCGCGCTCGTGGCGATGCAGCCGTCCGGCCCGCTGCAAAACTAAGTCAATGGGAGCCAGGTCGGTCATCAACACGTCAAAGTCCAAATCGAGGCTTTGTTCCAACACTTGGGTGCCAACCACAATGCCCTTTGCAGGGCGCTTCTCCTTTTTGCTATATTTGTCCATAATCGCCTTTTCCCGTTTCTTCCGTTCCGCCAGGGGAAAGCGGGCGTGAAGCAGGTTGAGTTCTACTTCCGGTGGGGCCAATTCCAGCAGATGTTTATAAATTTGTTGGGCACGTTTAACCGTGTTGGTCATCCAGCAGGCACAGCCGCCATTTTGCACCTGATCCAGCAGCCACTCGGCTTTGGCTTTGGTATCGTCAATGGCGAATGGCTTTAATATCAACTGAATAGACTTGCCCGGCTGGTAGGCCGGAGGCGTACTTAAATGATAGCCTGCTGGCCCGATGGTCAATATGCTGGGATAAGCCTCCAAATCAACGTCCAAATCGACCTTGTTTCCCACAAAGGCTTCCACGAGTTCTTGGCGTCTGGCTTTAGGCAGTGTGGCCGAGAGCAAAATAACCGAACTGCCCAAGGCTGAGAGCCAGGTCAGCATGCGCTTGATAATGGTGGTCATATAGGTGTCGTAGGCATGAACTTCATCCAAAATAACGGTCTTTCCGGCCAGCCCCATCATCCGTAGGGCATTATGGCGCACGTTCAAGGCCGACAGTTCAGCCTGGTCGATAGTTCCGACGCCGATAGGGGCCAGCAAGGCCTTTTTTTTGGGGGCAAACCAACTTAGGGCCGGCGACTCGGAAGGCGTATCTTGGCCCGGTTCCACACTCTCCAGCGGGTTTATGGCTAAATCATCTTCTTTGAGAAAGTCCTGTCCGTGAACAAGCCTGACCAGCTCCTTGGGTAAACCGAGCCGCTGTTCCACATGCTCCTGCACCCGCTCATGCATGGCGTTGCTGGTAGCCGTCGTAGGCAATGCAATGTACATCTCGTCCGTGCCGCGTAAGGCCCCAATCCGCCGGGCCAAAAGCAAGTCCGCCTCAGTTTTGCCCTCACCAGTGGGGCCTTCAATAATCGTTAAGGTCGGCTGCTTGAGTAGCGAGTCAGGGATGGTGTCGATGGCGGCTTGCAGGGGGCGCGGGGCAAATTTAAACAGTTCGGCAAATTGGGTAGGAGCCGTTGTAACCGCTTTCTCAAAAAAGCCCGCTTCTTTTACCCGCTTATAGGCTTGCTCCCGGCTTTGAAGAACATATTCGGCTAAGGGCGTGAGCGGGGCCGGTGTAAAGTAATCGGCATCGGAGCCAAGCCAATCGCACAAAATACAAAAGCCGTTTAAGGCCATCATCGCCGTTGATTGGTTGGTGGGATTGGGCAGCGGCTCAGGCCACTGTTGCAGCAGGTAACTTTGTAGGGTGGCTATGGCGCGTTGGCGCAGATTAAACCAAACTTCGACCTCTTGCAGCGAACCAAAATCACGTCGGTGTTTAGTGGTATCCTGTTGAAAGATACCGTGATGCCCACTGACCATCTCTTGAAAAGCAGCAGCCAAATTCTCAGGCCATTCAGCCAGCGTTTCCTTTAAAAGAATACGACCCACAATTGAATGATGCAGCTCTTGACCATCTGCCTTTTGAGCCTGCCCCAGGTCAAAGCCTTCATCCTTTAACCGAGCCGCTTGCCGATCATTCAGTATCTGAAACGGTACCGAGATTTTACCGATGTCATGCAGCGCGATAAGATAGGGCAGCCATTCATATAGGCTATCAGCCTCGGCATTGAGGGCATCAGCCAGCACCCGTCGCCAGCGAGATGAGGCCCGAGGGCTGAGGAGCTGTTGGGCTACGTGCGCCACATCAAACATATGGTACAGCGCCGGGTGGAATAGATTGGGGTCTTTCGTAGTTTTGCCCCACAGCCGCAATAGTTGTGTGTCTGTGCTGTCGCTTTGCGTGTTGAGATTGTAGATTTGAGTCAGTTTCCAGATATGAGTCTTCATAGATTTACGCAAGTCCTCCGGCTCCAACACCTCAACATCGCGCCCCCACGAACGAATCCAAGGGGCAATATCGGTTGTATCGGCCACATCCACCCACCAGCGCAGGTAACCTTTCTTTTCCTCATCCCAAGCGTAACCTTGGGAAGGGTGCCAGTTGGTTTCTAACACCCGCTGGGCTACGCTATCACTAAAACGGAGCACCACCCGCGTGGTTTCCTCGCCCGTGATGACTGACCAAGCCGTATCAAAGATAGACAGGCCGGGGAAATCTTCGGGGATAGCGTAAGTTTCGTTGCGCAAAATCTCAACGGCTTCGATGCGGCTTAATTTGTAGGAGCGTAATTCGCCCACTAACGAGCTATAGCCAATCACATACGTCGAGAAGCCAATGGCCGACGGTTCGATGAGATAAATCTCAAAGGTCGTCTCGAATGAGTCGCGCCATAGGGGTTTATAGATCAATCGAACTTTGTGCCGGTTAAGGTAGGCGCGAATGAGTGTTTGAAATGTGTCGTGATAGCCGGGCTTGTCTTCTCGTTCGGCTAGCTTTTGAGCCGCCTCGCGTATGTTGCGGTCAACTGGAATGTCCGATTTTAGTTCTTCTGCCAAACGATATAGGGCTGACTCAGCGTATTCGTTACGCTTATCGGACTGCTTGACAAACAGCCGGGCGGCCAGATAGAGGGTGTAAGCTTCTTCTGGAACAAGTGTAAATTGGCGCAAGCGCGTTCCCTGATAGTCGGGATTATTGAACCAAAGTACACCTTCTTTGTAAACTTTGCCTTCAAATTCAAGTTCGGTGAGATAGTTGTTGACCGTGCGGTTCTCGAAACCGGATAACTCAGATATCTCTTTTTGACGAATACCGTTGTGTTGTCGAACAATAAGCCAAATGCGCTCTTTGCGTCGCTCCTTGAGTTCGTCGCTAATGCGGGCCATGTTGCCCACCTCCATTTTTTTACTTTATAATGCCTCACTCTCATGTCATTTCGAGCGACGAAGGAGCGAGAAATCCCCTAAACCTCTGTTTGCAACAACCGTCTTAGGGATTTCTCGGCAAAAAACGCCTCGAAATGACATCAGAGCAGTTACTCTACTTTTAGTATAAGGCGCAGTTGGAAAATTAATTCAACCAATTTTTCACCCTCACTCATCTTCTTTGAACCAGCTTCGCCCTTCTTTGTATGCCTTGCCTTTTTGCTCTAACCGGCGTAAGTAATTGTTGGTGGTGCGTCGTTCCCAGCCAAGCTCTTCTGATAACTCACCTTCTCGAATACCGAAGATATGCTTGGCCAACTTACGGTGTACTTTTTCCTCTTTGTTCGACTTTTCGCCATCTCGCAACCGAGCCATAATGAACCTCCTAAAGGTAATTTTTTAAGTTACCTTCAGGGTAAGGCGCGGTTGGAAATTATTGTTCCAACTTTTTAGCGGTTTGGCTTATTTCATTACAATTCTCTTAGCCGGTTGCTAAACGGGTGCATTTCACCCACGTACGTTGAAACACTGAAACACTGAAGCTGATGATTTCACTGAATTGCGCTTCTTAATCGCAACATGGGGTTAATGTTAATCCCGTATAGAGAGAGGTTCAGTGTTCTCATTTCTATCATAAATTCAGTGTTTCTATCTCGCCCCATAACAGAAACGTAGTATTGCTAAACCGAATGGTTGACACACGAACCAGCTTATGATATGAATATAACCAGATTTAATCGGGCTGAAAGGATAAGATCATGACAAAAATTGCGCTTGAATTCGAGTCGGAATGGGTAAATGTCTTACGCCCACTGGCTGACCGCTCGCTGGATAGTTTTGTGAAAGAATTAGTTGTGCTCGAGTTGTACCGCCAACGCCATATCTCCGGCGGTAAGGCGGCTGAATTGCTGGGTATGGAACGTTTTGAATTCATTCGCTATGCCTCCCGGTTGGGTATTTCATTCATTGATATGTCTCCCGATGAGTTGGCCGAGGAAATATCTCAGCTTGAGAGTCTTTAATGAATGCCCCTGTTTTTGTTTCTAATTCCAGCCCGATTATTGGTTTCGAACGGCTGAACGCGCTTGATCTGTTACAGCAGTTAACAACAACGTTGCACGTTCCTGAAGCTGTGCGCCGGGAAGTTTTTGGCGCTCGCTCAGCACCCGACTGGATTATTGTACGCTCCATTTCCCAACCCCTCTCTTCTCTATCGCTTTCTCCGCGCCTAGGTGCCGGAGAGCGGGAGGCTATAGCGTTGGCGCTTGAGTTACAACCACGCTATCTCCTGCTCGATGATTTGGCAGCTCGCCGCGCGGCCCAATCTCTGAATATTACGGTGATTGGTACGGTCGGCTTGCTAATTTTGGCCCGGCAGAAAGAGCTTGTCGATGCTCTCAAGCCTTACCTCGATTCTTTGCTGGCCCTCGACTTTCGTATCTCTAAAACGGTTTACCAACTTGCGCTGCGGCAGGTGGGCGAGGAACTTAATTAAAAAACGCCGCCCAGTCCCGGACAGCGTTTTGTTGCCATTTGGTAAATCGCCACAACGGTGCAGCCGGATCAATTGGGTAAAGAACAAAAAGTGTTACCCAGCCTCCCCCAGGCGATGTCTTTTGTTATAGTAAATCCATTCTATCATGTCTCTACAAAGATTACAACGCGCTTGACCCGAAAGGGTGCGTTTCAGTTACACTGCCATTAAGTTAGCGGAAAAAGCATCCCGAGTAGCCGGAGTTGCATCCTGAGCTTGACGAAGGGCAACGCGGAGGCGTATCGAGGGGTGCGGCTACAACGACGATGCGGAGCCGACCCGCACCCCTCGATACGGTATCGCTGCGCTCTACCTACTCGGGATGCTATTAACTTCATGGCAGTGGCGTTTCAGTTATGGGGCGAGATAGAAACACTGAATTTATGATGTGAATGAGGCCACTGAACCGTTCCAGGCAGAGTTCTCATCAATCCTATGTCAAGAAAGTGCTATCGTTGAAAGGCAGAATTCAGTGAAATCATCATTTTCAGTGTTTCAGTGTTTCAATGCGTACCGGTTGCCCCAATATAGAAATGCACCTGACCCAAAATCGACCGGTGTCGTGGCTTGCGTGGTGCCACTTGTGTGAGGAATCAAATCGCCCCCAAATGTAAACACATTTGGGGGCGAAAGCGTATTCTCAAATGGGGCCGGGGGATAGAAAGAAATCATCTTTCCCTAAATCGCAACTTCTAATTCAGGCGGGTGGAAAGAACCCCGGTTTTTGCCGTAATCGTAAGCGGGTTGTCCAATTTAGCTCCAAAATAAGCCGGTGAGGGTCTCCCTTGAAGAAAAACCGGGGTTCTAACCTAATTCCCAACGCCTAATGCCCCTTTATCTCCAGGGGATTATGAGGGTTTTCCGCATCCCACAACGCTTTATAGCCTTTATCATTCAACCTGATGCGGCGTTTGTTCTCGATGGTGCCCGAATACGTGGTCACCTTCATCGACTTCGTGAGCGCGGGGTCGGCCCGGAAGTTGATTTTAATTTTGCCGTGGCGATCGATGCTGGGGGTAAAGATGCCTATGCCGTCCAGCTTCACCGGATTGCCTTGCCCGGTGTGGTAGCTAATCGCTTCAGCTAATTCATACGTCACCATGGCTACCATATGCCGAGACATACCCGCCCGCAGCCCTATCCACTCCGCAACATCATTCAGCTTAATCGTTGAATAGAGTTTCAATTTGGGGCCAAATTCACGAACAGCTTGTACCAGTTTTGCCATACTATTCTCCTTTGTAGTTGAAGTGCGATCGGTCCGCTTTTGCTATGAGGTCGAACAAAAAGGATAAATGGTCAGCCTGCTTGGGATGGCGCATCTAACCTTGAGCAGCAAAGGTGAACCCCATCCGGTCACTTGTAAGAATTTTTAACCTTAAATCTAAAATACAAGGTCTTGACTATGCCATTTGGCCTATAGCCCCTGCTCGCCCATTTCCCCTATACTGTGCGTAGAGGACTTAAGAGCGATCCCTTTCCAAAAAAGCGATTGAAATCACACCAGGCCGGCTTTGTCGAATAACCGCGCCGCGGACAGGCTATGTCCGTTTGCCACGGCGGGCGTTTGGCGTTGGCTTGAGTGGGGGTTCATGTCACGGCGAGCGACGTAGGAGCAAAGCCGTCTCCCCCGCCGGGGGGATTGCTTCGCTAGCGCTCGCAATGACATGTTCACTGCCGGTGTGGTCTCATACTTCTACTTGAAAGGCATTGAACTTACCAGGAGGTCTCTATGCCCAATCTTGTCGATACCCTCGCCAGCTATGTACCCAACCTTATCACCCAGCGCCTGGCGGACGACCCTACGCCCATCACCGCGCCGATGACCGAGCGCATTCCGGCGGCGGTGCTGTATGCCGATATCTCCGGCTTCACCACCATGGCCGAAAAGCTGGCGGCGTGCGGTCCGTCCGGCACCGAACAGCTCACCGAACGGCTCAATACCTACTTTGGTCAACTGGTCGACTGCATCACCGTCCACGGCGGCGATGTCGTTAAATTCTCCGGCGATGGCCTGCTGGCCTTTTGGCCGGCCTATCCCGCCCAGGCGGCCGAGATGTCGCCGCTGGCCCACCGTCGTAAGTGGGCGGCTATGCGGCAGACCATGGCCGATGAAACCTACCGGGCCACCCAGTGCGCCGTTGCGGTGCAAACGCTGCTGCACAATTACGAACAGGCCGCCGGTTTTCCGCTGTCGGCGCGGCTGAGCATTGGGGCTGGGGAGGTGCTGGTCATGCATCTGGGCGGGGTCTACAGCCGCTGGGAGTTTTTAATTTCCGGCACGCCCATCAGCCACATTAAAATGCTCGACCGGCAAACCGACCCCGGCCGCATTTGCCTGTCGCCGGAAGCGTGGATGCTGGTGCAGGATAAATGTCGCGGCGAACGCCTGCTGGGCGGCCACGTGAACCTGGAGGCCATGGGCGAACTGCTGCCGCTGCGCCCTAGCCTGCCCCGCCATCTGCCGCCCACCAGCGAGGTTGCGCTGCGGCCTTACATTCCGGCCGCTATCCTCAGCCGCATCAGCGCCGGGCAAACCGGCTGGCTGTCCGAAATGC
>JAGRBZ010000365.1 GCA_020433805.1 Anaerolineae bacterium | reverse complement strand
CAGCCGTGGCCATCATTATGATCTCGCTGGGCTTTAATAATCTCAATGCCTGGGGCTTAATGCTGGCCCGGCCCGCTGCGCCGTTTACTCTGGGGGGGCTGTCGCCGGCCCCGTTTATGATTATTCTGGGGATTGTATTTATCCAGGGCTTCTTTGCCTGGTCACACCGGCGCGTAGCCAAGAAGAAGACGCCGCTGCTGGCCCTAGAGGTGCTCGACTCACCAGCGGAGCGGGCCAATATTGCGGCTTTTCTGGTTATCGGCGCGTTGGGACCCGCCGTAAACTTTCTAATCCCGCTCTACATCCAGATTGTGCAAAACCGGACCAGTCTGTTCACGGCTGTGGCCGTTGTACCCTACACCCTTGCGATTGCGGCTGCGGCTGTTCTCATCGTGCGCCTATTTGGTCGACTCTCCCCCCGTCAGATCGCCGTGGCAGCCTTTATTTTAGTAGCCATAGGCTTGACCATGCTGGCGATTACCGTTCGCAACGAATGGACTACGCCGGTCGTGATTTTCAGCCTGATCTTGGTTGGACTGGGCGAAGGGTCCTTACTGACATTGCTATTCAACGTCATGGTCTCAGCCTCGCCCAAGGAATTAGCCGGTGATGTCGGTGCGCTGCGCGGCGTAGCCAATAATCTATCGACCGCATTGGGTACGGCGTTCGCCGGTGTCGCCGCGGTGGTGTTGTTGAGTTTGTTCGTCACGAGCAGTCTCGCTCAATCGTCTATTCCCGACTCGCTCAAGGGGCAAGTCAATTTAGACAACGTCAACTTCATCACCAATGACCAGTTAGAAACAGTGCTAGCAGAGACAACAGCCACGCCGGAACAAGTGGCCGAAGCCGTGCGTATTAATGAAGGAGCACGCCTCCGCGCCTTAAAAGCCTCATTCCTTATACTGGCGGCAATTTCGCTCTTGGCGCTGGTCCCAGCCATGGGCTTACCGAGTTATGTCCCTGGTGAAATACCGAGCGGCTCGCCACCTGCTAAACGCAAGCAAAGGGTTGATAAAGTGGCCAAACACGCTTAATCCACCGGACCAACTAACCAACCAACAAACTAACCAACTCATTAAATCAACATAAAGGAGACAAACATGAGACGACGAAGTACTCTTGGTGGCGGTCGAGGCCTTCGCCGAACGATGCGCCAGGTTAGACGGCGGCGCGTTCGGATGCGTCGGCGGCGCATCCTGCTCACCGGCGGGATGATCGCTATAGCGGTAGCCGGAACCGCCACCGCTATCAAGTTAAGCCAAAAAGATGTCCAACGCATCGAACAACACACCGGCCACAAGCCTGAAGATCTCAGCGAAGCCCAGTTAGACCAGGCCATCGCCGATCTGAATATCGAGACAGAAGAACTGACCGACGCTGAGGTGTCGGCGATTGAAGCGGCGGATACCGAACCGATCAGCCCGCCGGCTGCCCCGGCCGGTCCGCCGGCTGCACCGGCCAGTCAACCGGACTATATCACGGAGCTAGAGCGGCTGGCCGAACTGCGCGATAAAGGCATCATCACCGCCGACGAATTCGATGCGAAGAAGAAGCAGCTTCTGGGACTTTAGTCTTTTCTAAGGTGACAGTCACTTAACTCTCTAAATGTTAAGCTACTTTGCCAATCACGTCTTCTATGTAGCAGCAAAAAGTGACTGTCACCTATTTCCGAATAATGTGTACCATTCTCAGTTTTATACCCTGGAGGAATTAAAGAATGAAGAAGTTAACCATCGTTTTAGTTGTAACAACCCTTTTGATTAATCTTGTCCCCCGACCCGCTCTGGCTCAGGAGCCGGTCCAGTGTGCCGAAGAATACACCGTTCAAGCCGGCGACTGGCTTAGCCGCATTGCCGAAAAGTATTTTGGCGATGTGCTGGCCTTTGATCGGATTGTGACCGCCAACAACGCGAGCAGTGACGATGCCTACCCCGACATCGCTAACCCCGATGTGATCGAACCCGGCCTGGTGTTGTGCCTGCCCGCCGATGGGCTGGTTGCCCAACCGGCCCAACCCGAAGCCGAAGCCGGCACCAGCCCCAGTCCGGAGTTGGTTGGACCATCCTGGCTGTGGCAGCAGACGCTTATGAACAATGGCGACCTGTTTGCCCCGGATGACCCCAGCGGCTACATTATCCAGTTTCAACCGGACGGCACCGCCTTCATTCAGGCCGATTGCAACCAGGTCCGCGCCGGCTATACGGTCGAGGATAACCTGCTTACCATCGAACCGGGACCCTCGACGCTGGTCGCCTGCCCGGAAGGCTCTTTGGGCGATCAATTTGTGATGGGTCTCACGGCGGCCAACAGCTTCTTCTTTGACGACGCCGGTGACCTGCTCATTGATTTAAAGTTTGACAGCGGCACCATGCGCTTTAGCCCGCAAAGCAATGATCTGGCCGGCTCCAACTGGATCGTCACCAGCTATAATAATGGCCAGGAAGCCGTAGTCAACACCATGACCGACACCGAATTGACGGCCAACTTTGGAACGGACGGTCGCATCACGGGCAACAGTGGCTGCAATAATTACAGCGCCGGTTTTACGGTTGATGGCAACAACATCACTATCGAACAGGGTCTTTCAACTATGATGGCCTGCATCGAACCGGAAGGCGTAATGGATCAGGAGCAAGAATTTTTGGCCGCGCTCGCCTCCGCCGCCACCTACCAAATCACGGGCAACACCATGCAGATGCGCACTGCCGATGACGCACTCGCCGCTACCTTTATGCGCGCACCCGCTTCAGCAGAAGCCCCAGCCGAGGCGATGCCCACCGAAGAACCGGCCCCCAGCGCAACCAGTGAGCCAACCGCAGAGCCAACCGCAGAACCAACCGGTGAGCCGACTGAAGAACCGGCCCCCAGCCCAACCGATGAAGGCTAAACCCATGTAACTAACCGCTCTGAAATGTCATTTCGCAGCGCCAGCGGAGAAATCCCTGTAACAATACAATGTAAGGTGATTTGGCAGGGAAAATTTAAAGTGACAGCGTCAAGTTTTCCCCGCAAATGCTTCATTTATGGTTATGCCTAAAGGATTTCTCCACCTTCGGCTGCGAAATGACATGACGGACATTAATTTCCGAAGTGTGATTAATACAAACTTTTTCGAAATACACGAAATCTATGAGAGTTTATAGAAGCTTAATCAACAATTAGCCAACGCCTTAAACTCCCTAACTCTATAAACTCCCTAACTCTATAAACTCTACAAACTCTATTGAAACTTGATGAAGATACGCAAACGAATCGTCATTTTTATATTCATCGTTGGCCTGCTGCTGGCCTGTAGTGATTTGAATAGTGGGCCATCAGGCACCACTCGGGCCAAAGTTGACCGGGTAGAGGTGGTAAGCTCGCCAGGCAACCCACCTCGCTTGTCGGCCGTGGCGACCGGTCTGCTGCCCGATCGATGTGCACGCTTGGGGCGCTCCAGCCAGCGGATGGTGTCTACGACTATCCGCGTCACGCTGCCGCTGCAGCCGGCTGAGAGAACCTGTGCGCAGGTCGGTTCGGTTCCCTTCGAGGAAACCATCCGGCTGAGAACAGACGGCTTATCGGCCGGCAGTTATTCAGTTGAAGTCAACGGCGTGTCCGCGTCGTTCTTTTTGAATGAGGATCATTAACATTAGGAGTTACGCACTTGACACCTACTGATGTCATTTCGTAGCCAAAGGCGGAGAAAACCCTATAGCACCTGCTTGCAAACAGCCTTCTCAGGGATTTCGCGTCGTTCCTCCTCGAAATGACATGGCAACTGCGTAAGTCATTAACAATTAAGGAGTCTTCCGTGAAGAAGATAATTATCGCTGTGTGCATGGCGCTGCTGTTGGTGCGTTTTACCCCGCCGACGCTGCAAGCGCAGACAGCCGTGCAGTGTGAAGAAGAATATCAGGTGCAGGTCGGCGATACGCTGGCCAGCATTGCCGAAGAAACATTAAACGATCCGCTGGCCTTTCCGGTGCTAGTCGTGCTGGCCAACGCCGTGCTCGATGATGACTACACCAATATCGACGACCCCAACGTCATCGAAGAAGGCTGGACCCTCTGTATTCCCAGCGAAGAAGATGTGCCCGAACTCCTGGCCGAAGCCGATCCGGCTATCCAGGCGGTAGCCCGCCAGGCCGGTCTAACCGTGCCGCCATCGTTGGAAGAGACCTTGTGGGTGCTGGTTGGCTATGGCAGCCCTGATGAGGTGACCCTGGTCCAACCGGGCGCGGTGGTCACGGCCCAGTTTGGCGCAGACGGGTCGCTGACCGGTTCCGCCGGCTGTAATACCTATAACACCAGCTTTGAATTTGGCCGGAACGATAACCTCACTATTCAACCGGCAACCACCACCTTCATCCTATGCGAAGAGTTTGCGGATCTGGAACAGTTCTATCTGGGTGCCCTCGAACAGGCTACGGGGTATCAGATTACGCCGGAAGGGTTCTTGGAGATCGAATACAGCACCGGCCGGCTTTCTTCGCAGTCCCTCTTCTTTGTAGCCGGTCAGGCCAACCTCAAGAACACCCAGTGGGTGCTGCAACGCTACGGCGATCCGGAAGCGCTGCAAGCGGTCGAACCGGCGACCACGATCACCGCCGTTTTCACCGGCCCGGCAGACTCAAATGAGGGTACGCTTATTGGCTTTGGCGGCTGCAATCGCTACACCACCGGCTTTACCATCGAGGCCGATCAAATCAGCATCGACCCCATGGCCGCAACGATGATGGCCTGCGAGGTTGGCGGCGAGCAAGAAGCCGCCTACCAGGCTCTGCTGCAAGAAGCCGAAACGTTCCAAATTACCGGAAAGCAGCTTCAACTCACCGGACCAAACGGCGTGCTCATCTACTCCTCGATCAACCTGCCGCTGGAACAGGTGCTCTGGACCTTGGAGTCTTTCGGCGATCCGGCGGGGCAGCAGCCCGTTTCAACGGAAACCGACATCACCGCCCTTTTTACACCTACTGATGAGGCGACCGCTGATGAAGAAGCCGATGATGAAGAGACCGATGAGGAAGCCGTTGATGAAGACGAAGCCGTTGAGGTAGACAGCGTCGGCATCGTCAGCGGCTCGACCGGCTGCAACCGCTACAGCGCCGGCTATAGCAAGACAGGGCGACAGTTGAGCCTGGAACCGGCCATCACTACCTTAATGGCCTGCGAAACCGGGCAGGAGGCCGAGCAAGCCTTTTTAGCCGCCCTCGAATCGATCGAGCGCTATCAGGTATTGGGCGACCAACTCCGCGTCTTTTACGAGGACGGTCTACAGGTGCTCACCTTCCGGGCCGACCGCACCCCGCTGCAAGACACCTTTTGGGCGTTGACCTCTTACGGCCCCATTGAAGCACCCCAGTTCCCGTTGGCCGATGCGGCTGTGACTGCCATCTTTGATCGACAGCCGGCCACGCCAACCGGAATGGTGGCCGGCAGCACCGGCTGCAACAGCTACAGCGCCACGTTTGCAGCCAGTGTGACCCAGCTCAAAATCAATCCGCCCATTAACACCCTCATCTTCTGCGGAGGGGTCGTGGGTGATACCGAGCGGGCCTTCCTGCAAGGTCTGGCCAGCGCCGAAGGTTACACGATCATCGGTGATACGCTGCAAATCATGTATGACGACGGCGAGCAGGCGCTCAACTTTGTGGCTTCACAGCCACCTGTGGAAATTCCGGCCCCGACAGCCGTGATTGAAGGACCGACGGAAGCGCAAGTGGGCGATACGGTCACATTCAGCAGCGTCGCCTCTCAATCAGAAACCACCATCGTCCAGCACAGTTGGGATTTTGGCGACGGGGTGACGGCTTCCGGTCCGGCTGTTAACCACATTTATAGCCGGGCAGGTGATTTCACGGTGCGGTTGACCATAGTTGACGACCGGGGCGTCAGTAGCTCTACGACCAGCCGGATCACGATCACCGACCCGCCGGCCCAAGGCCCGACCGCGGTCATCGAAGGGCCAACCCATGCCCTGGTCGACCAGGAGGTCACCTTCCGGGGCGGCAATTCCGTCGCCGGCAACAGTTCGATTGTCTCCTATGCCTGGAGTATTAACCAGGTCCAGCCATTTTCGGGTGGTGCGGATGTCCGCTTCTCCACCAGCTTTGATGAGCCGGGGCGCTACGAGGTTTCTCTGACCGTCACCGACCAAAATGGCCTCAGCGACAGCGCCAGCTTGAGTATCGACATCTTCCCCCGAGAAGAACCGCAAACACCACCGACAGCCGTCATCGAAGGGCCAACCCAGGCCACCACCGGCCAGGAGGTCACCTTCCGGGGCGGCAACTCGATTCCGGGCAGTACCCCGATTGTGGTCTACGCCTGGAGCGTAGACGGAGTGCAGCCATTTTCGGGTGGCGCGGATGTCCGCTTCTCCACCACATTTGATGAGCCGGGTCAATACGAGGTTTCCCTGACCGTCTCCGACCAGAACGGTTTGAGCGACACCAGCAGTATCGTAGTAACGGTCGAAGAAGAACCGTCGGCGGAAGGCCCGACCGCCGTCATCGAGGGACCGTCGCAGGCGTTGGTCGGCGATGATGTCACCTTCCAGGGCGGCAACTCCATCGCCGGCAGTACCCCGATTGTGGTTTACGCCTGGAGCGTTGACGGGGCGCAGACCTTTTCAGGCGGTACGGATGTCCGCTTCTCCACCAGTTTCGACCAGCCGGGTTCGTACAACGTCACGTTGACCGTTACCGATCAAAACGATTTGAGCGACACCAGCAGCCTTCGGGTGGAGGTCACCCAACCGGATGAGCCGCAAACCCCGCCCTCAGTCGGCCTCGACGGGCCGAGCCAGGCTGCTGTCGGCGAGAATGTAACGTTTCAGGCCAGAGGTGAGCCGGGCAGCAGCCCGATCAGCGGCTACGCCTGGGACTTTGGCAACGGGCAAACGGCCAGCGGCGAGTCGGCCTCGACCGTGTACGATGCCCCCGGCACCTATCAGGTCAGCGTGACCGTCACCGATGAGAACGGCCTGAGCAGCAGCGCCACGCGGTCAATCTCGATCCAAGCCTCGTTGGCCGGAACAAGCTGGGTCTTGTCGAACAGCCTGCCCGATACCCGTCTCACGGTTGAATTTGGCAATGGAACCATCAGCGGATCGAGCGGCTGCAACACCTTCAACGGTTCTTTTTCTACCAGCGGCAGCAATTCTATCTCTGTTGGTCAGTTGAGCACCACGCAAGCCGCGTGTGAAGAAGAGGTAATGGAGCAGGAGCAAGACTATGTAGCCGCGCTCTCATCGGCTCAATCCTATACCATCGCGGGTAACACCCTAACCATCACCCATCCCGGCGGGACGTTGACCTTCCAAGAGCAATAGCGTTAATCAAGAATGAAAGTTACCTGGAGCGACAAAGCAAGCTTTGTCATTGATGATAAAGTCAAAGTAAACTTTGCCGCTCCAGCCCTTTCTTTTCAAGGGAGTGCGACAGAAGCTGCGCAACAGCAACGAGAATGAAAATCTTTTGCTATCGGCTATCGGCTAACCGCTAACAGCTATTTTCAGAGGAGAGACACGAATGACGAATCATAATAATTTGCAAACGTTGTTCACCAACGTGCGCGTGTGGGATGGGCAAGCTGAGGGCATAACCGCGCCGACTATGGTGCTGGTAGAAGGCAATCTGATTAAGGCCATCGGCGCTGATGTGCAGGCCGGTGCGGAGGCAACGACCATTGACGGCGGGGGTCGGGTGCTGATGCCGGGTCTGATTGACGCTCACTGGCACTCGCTGTTTTGCACCCTGTCGATGACCACATTGCTTTTAGCGGACGCGGCCTACATCGCCTACGCCGGCGGCAAAGCGGCCACCGAAACCCTCATGCGCGGCTTCACCACCGTACGCGATGTCGGCGGTAACGTGTTTGGTTTGAAGCGGGCCACGGATGAGGGCATCGTCGCCGGGCCACGCATCTATCCCTGCGGCTCATTCATTTCGCAGACCTCCGGTCACGGCGACTTCCGGGGGCCAAATAACGTGCCCACCTGCGGCTGCGGCCAGCTCAGCTACCTTGAGCAAAACGGCATGACCATCATCGCCGATGGCGTGCCTGAGGTGACTAAACGGGCGCGGGAGATTCTTCGCCAGGGCGCATCACAGCTAAAGGTGATGGCTGGTGGCGGCGTATCATCAATTTACGACCCGCTCGATGTAACCCAGTACACCTTTGATGAGATGAAAGCCATTGTCGATGTGGCCCGAACGTGGAACACCTATGTTTGTGTCCATGCCTTCACGGTCGACTCGATCCGCCAGGCCATCGAGGCCGGGGTTCAATGTATTGAGCATGGCATGTTGTTAGATGAAGAAACCATCAAAATGATGGCCGACCGAGGCGTCTGGTTGTCGATGCAGCCTATTCTAAATGATGAGGATGCCATCCCCTTCCCACCAGGCTCCCCTAATCAAGTCAAATACGAGCAGGTAACCGACGGCACATCGAACGTGTATGAGTGGGCCAAAAAGCACCAAGTGAAGCTCGCCTGGGGCACCGACGTTCTCTTTGATCCCGGACTGGCCAAGAAACAGGGCAAACTGCTGGCCAAAATGAAGCGCTGGTTCACTCCCTACGAAGCCCTCAAACAAGCGACCTCCACCAACGCCGAACTACTGAAAATGTGCGGCCCGCGCGATCCCTATCCCGGTGCGCTCGGTGTTGTGGCGGAAGGGGCGCTGGCCGATT
>JAGRBZ010000364.1 GCA_020433805.1 Anaerolineae bacterium | reverse complement strand
GAAATCGTGGTGCCAGGCTACCCACGGCGGGCCTTGCCGCTGTTGGGTGAGTTGGTAAACGGCGGTGGTAAGCAGTTGGTTCTTGTGCAGGGTAAAGAAGTTGTGGCCGATAACCACATCGCAGTCGCCCAGGTGGTTGAGCAGGGCGCTTTTGGTTTGCTCGACCAGCGCGTCGAAATCGGCCGGAACCTCACCGGCTGCCAGGGCGGTGGTGACGCGGTTAATGGCCTCGCCGCGCGATCCGGCCAGAGGCTCGTCTTTATAGACAACCCCCGGCTGTACCGCATCGCCTCGACCGGCCACGACCGTGACTTTGTGGCCCAGTTGGGTCAGTATTCGGGCATGATGAAAGATTGTGAGTTCTACGCCGCCGACCACGGGCGGAGCCGCGTAGTGAACTATTCCAATATGCATACGTGCCTCATGATGAAAAACTCGCGATAATCTCGCTTAATTTTTTCTCCAAAACTTCTAACGAGAAATATTCCTGGCCTAAGGCGTAATTGCGCTCGGCCATTTCTTTCACAACATCGGGAGCCTGGAGTAACTCCTTTGTTTTGTCGATGGCCTGATCGTCGACAAAGCCGTCAAGCTCAATAAAGTCAAAGCCCAGCGGGCCAATATCGGCATTGTAAACCGGATAGCGGTTGATCACGGTCAGCCGGTGGAAGTAGATCGATTCCAGCAAAGCGTTGCCGAACCCTTCATAGATACTGGGGTAGGTGACCAGGTCGGCGTGGGGATAGGCATCCCACAGCGAGTAGATTTTGTGGCCTTGCGACATCGTTCGCTCCGTGCCGATCAGGTGGTCGATCAGCTTCAGGTTGACCTTCATCACCCCGGCTTCGCGTTTGAGCCACTGCCAGTATTCCAACCCTTCATCGGTGGCGCGGTGGGTGATGTAGAGGTGCTTGTTAGGCATTTCCAGCCGATTGACCAGCTCGATAGCCATCTCGATGCCCTTGCGTTGGATGACGCGGGTGGGCTGTAGAATAAACAGATCATCGTCGCCCAGCCCCAGCACATCCCGAAAGTCGCGGGTATAGTCATCGATGGGCGGCGGGGGGGTGGCGAAATCGTGGACGTTGGGGATAACCAGCGACTCGATCCCGCGCCGTTCGCGCAGGCGGTTTTGGGCGATGCTGTTGATGGTTACGTGTTGAATGGTGGGCAGCTTGGCCGGAAAAGCGGTGTCGAGCAGGTCTAAAATGGCGTTGCTCTGATAGCGCTGCCGCTCCCAGTAAAAATCGTGGTGGTGGGCAATGGTGTTGATGCCTAACTCGGCGATGAGACCGGTTAGGGTAATGCCCAACGGTAAGTTCATCGGGATGGTTAAGGCATTTTCGACAACCAGGAGGTCCAGCCGGTTCGAGCGTATAAACTCGCGCAGCGGTCCGCGAATCTCATCGGCCGTGTCGTAAATATCGTCCACCAGTTTGGCGGCATCAGCCTGCGAACGGCCATCGCCGAAAGCGCGGTGACTAAAGTTCATGATCGATTGGTGGTCGAAATGAAGTTGGGGGATAAGGGTGCCGCCGGCGGTATAGCCGCCCAACTCACCGGCACAGTAGAAGATTTCGTGCCCCATCCGCTTGAGGACGATAGCCCACTTTTCAACTTCTAAGGAAACACCGTCCGTTCCATTTAACCGTGTAGAAATAACGCCAATTCTCATTTTTCGATCCTTTCGTGAGATTATGCACGAATAGACAAACTATACGTGAAAATTATGTTGATGACAATTTTTGGTCAAACCCGTTAGATGACAGCACAATGGTAGCGAAAGGCGAGTGATGAAACGCTCTGTGCTGCGTAAAGTCATGCGACTTTCGAATGAATGGTAGCAGTCGGAGTAGCGTATAAGGTATACATAGAGGGCCGGATGGAAATGGGATAAGTTTTTAAGGAGATATGCGTGTTCTATGGTCCGGCAATAGGGCTGAGGGTTTACTTTCAAAAAAGCGCCAACTGCGTGCTAAGCACGCCTTCATGCTGGAGCAGCCAGGCTTTGCGCCACAATCCACCCCCATAGCCGGTTAATTTGCCGTTGCTGCCAATAATGCGATGACACGGAATAATCACGCTAATAGGATTTTGCCCGTTGGCGGCCCCAACGGCTCTAACCGCCTTAGGATTGCCGACCATGCGGGCAATATCCAGATACGAGGCGGTCTGTCCAAAGGGGATACGCAGCAATTGCTGCCACACCGCCTTTTGAAAAGCGGTTCCCTCCGGTTCAAGTAGGAGGTCAAAGCTGTTGCGGCCACTTTTAAAGTATTCATCGAGTTGGGTTCGGCATTCCTGAAGAATTTTTGGCTCCGTACCCTGGTTAATCGGCTCCGGTTGTGAGTCGCTATCAATAAAATAGAGTGATTGTATCGCCGTTGAGCTACTTGTAATCTCAATGAGGCCAATATCGGACGGATAATAGGCTTTGAATTCTGTCGCCATCGTCACTTTCTCTGCAAATTGCCTTATTTTAAGCTCTGATGAGCAAAATATGCGTAAATTTAAGGTAAATATTTCTAAAACCGTATCAATGTCTTAGTTGCTAATGCAGTTCTCTGTTATATAATGGGTATATAATCTTAACCTTAGTCGGAATTATACTTTACATCAATCAACTGCGTAAGGCAAAGGAGTAAAGAGGATGAACGAGACCGTTAGAAAACAGATCCAAGACCACATGGTATTTATTTACGGGACCGATAATGCAAAACCGATTGCTGACAAGCTGATTAGACAGCTCGATAAATTTAGCGCCGATCACCCCCAGTTTCTTCAGACCGTTAACCCTAACGAGCGGGTAACGGAGGCTGACTCCATTCTGATCACCTATGGCGATCAGGTGCAAGAGCCTGGGAAGTCCCCGCTGTGTACGTTGTCCGAGGTTTTGGCTACACACCTCAACGGTATTGTTAGTTCGGTTCACCTTCTGCCGTTTTATCCCTACTCCTCTGATGATGGCTTTTCCGTTATGGACTATAAGGCTATTAATCCCGGCTGGGGCGATTGGGATGATGTTGGTCTGATTAACGAGAATTTCCGATTGATGTTCGATGCCGTGATTAATCACGTTTCGGCCAAGGGGGTATGGTTCGAGAAGTTTCTCAAGGATAACCCGAAGTATGCCAACTATTTCATCGTCATCGATCCCGGTACTGATCTAAGCAGCGTTACGCGACCGCGCACATCGCCGCTGCTGACGCCGTTTGAAACGCCAAGCGGCACCAAGCACGTGTGGACGACCTTTAGCGCCGATCAGGTTGATATCAATTATGAAAACCCCGATGTACTGTTGGCGATTATCGACGTGCTGCTCTTTTACGTATCGCAGGGCGCGGAGTTCATCCGGCTCGATGCGATTGCCTATATGTGGAAAGAGATCGGCTCAACCTGTATCCACCTGCCGCAAGTACACCGCATCATCCAGTTGTTCCGCACCGTTTTAGACGGCGTGGCCCCCAATGTGATGCTCATTACCGAAACCAACGTGCCGCATCCGGAGAATATCTCCTATTTCGGCAACGGTGAAAACGAAGCGCAGATGGTTTACAACTTCTCGCTGCCGCCGCTGATTCTGCATACGTTCCACAGCGGCGATGCCTCCGTCATTCAGAAGTGGGCCGATAATTTGGAAGATTTGCCCGACACCGCCACCTTCTTTAACTTCATTGCTTCCCACGACGGCATTGGTGTGCGACCGGCGGAAGGACTTCTATCACCCGCCGAAATTCAAAATCTGTGCGATAAAACCGTGGCGCACGGCGGACAGGTGAGCTACAAAAACAATTCCGACGGCAGCCAAAGCCCCTATGAGTTAAATGTCACCTTGTTTGATGCGCTCTCTAATCCTAACAGTGAAGAGCCGGTTGAACTCCAAATTAGCCGATTTATCGCCTCGCAAGCCATCATGCTGGCGATGGCCGGGGTGCCGGGCATTTATGTGCACAGCCTGGTGGGTTCGGCCAACGATCATGCCGGTATGAAAGAAACGGGCCGCGCCCGCACAATCAATCGCCAAAAATGGCAGCGCAGCGATCTCGAAGCCGCGCTGGCCGAGCCGGAGTCACGCGCCAACAAGGTGTTCCAACGCTACGCCGAGCTGCTCAAGGCCCGCGCGTCCAGCCCGGCTTTCCATCCCAACGGCAGCCAGCAAATTATCGGCGGCAATCCGGCTTTCTTTAACCTGATGCGAACCTCGCCCGATGGGCAAGAGCGGGTGTTGTGCCTTCACAACATCACCGACCACGCCCAATACCTGGAAGTTGATGTCTCGAACCTGCTGCAATCGGACAGCGCTCGGGAGCTTTTTACAGACAAGATGGTTATTCTAGAGGGGGGCGTTTTGCGCACTACGGTTGAACCATACGGGGTAAAGTGGTTGGCGGCGTAAGCAGTAAGTTAAGACCTGGCAGGTTTTCAAAGGTTTTGTTTGGCGTAAGATTAAGGGTGATCGAACATCTATTGACGGTGGAAGCGCCGTATAAAACCTGTCAGGTCTGGCTAGGACCTTTACCCACTGGCATCGTCGATCTGCACCCACAGAACGTGAATTTGGTGGCTGTTGACGTCGGTTATGTACAGGCGGCGCGTGGTGGGGTCGAAATAGATGCCGACCGGTGCACCCAGGCTGAGCTGATCAATCGTTTGCCACTGGTCGATGAGCGTTCCATCAGGGCTGTAACGCTGAAGGGTGCTGCTTAGGGCATCGGTCATAAAGATCGACCCATCGGGTGCAAAGGCTAAGTGCGGGCCGTTCAGCGCCAGCGATGGGGGTATAGCCCATTGGGTGAGCGGGTTCCCGGCCGTATCCAGGCGCTGTATTCGGTCATTTTCGGCTTCGGCGACAAAATAAGAACTCTGCGCATCGCGTAGCACATCGGTCGGCTCGTTAAGTTGGCCGGGGGCCGTCCCGTGTGTGCCAATGTTCCCGACTAAATTGCCCTCGGAATCGAAGAATTTTATCGCCCCGGTTCCGGTATCGGCCACGGCGATCTGGTCATCCTCGAAGATGGTTAACCCTCTAGGATGAAAGAAGCGCGCCTCCGGCCCCCCAAAGCGTTTTATAAAATTACCTTCCGCATCGTACTTGTATACCCACTGCAACGTCGAGTCCAAAACGAAGATTTCATCCAGACTGTTGGCCGCCACGGCCAGCGGCTCTTCAAACGGATCGTCATCGCCGGTGAGGCTGGCTATCGGATTGTAGCCCACGTCGAGAATCTGCACCCGCCGATTGCCCGTGTCGGCTACTACCAACCGGCCATCGGACAGCACGGCCATGTCGCGTGGTTCTCGAAATTGGCCGGCCTCGCTGCCGGGTGTGCCTATCGAAAGCAGATGTTGCAGCCGGATGGGCTGGGTTTGTGCCGTTTCTTCAACAACGGGGGTTTGTTCGGGGTATCGACCCATCGGCGGCCAAAGGTAGTCGGACGGGATCGGTTCGAACGAACCGTTGGGCGGAATCCAGGTAAGATGAATGCGCGAGCGGTCAACCGTATCCAAATAGCGAATTTGCAGGCTGTGCAATCCGGCTTCCAGCGAAACAGGCGCTTCCGTATATTCGTCGGGGCTTAATGTCTTTATCAGCGATTGACCATCAATAAACAGCTCAGCCTCCTGCACGGCCCGCAACCCCAGCCGGTAGAGACCGCTCTGCGGTGCCACCAGCGAGCCTTCCCACGCGACCGAGTAGGGGCGCTTGAGGGGGATGAGGTGAAAATAGGTATCCAGGAACGGATCAATGCGCTGGAGGGCCGGTTCACCCTCCCAATTGGTGTTGGTATAAAAGCTGCCGCGCAGCCCGTGGTTGGTGACAGGGTTGCTGTAAAGTGCCCAGGCCGGAATAAGTTCCGGTTGGTTGTGACGGGGCCTCTGCCAGGATAGCGATACCGAACCCGGCCCGGCCTCCACACGAACCCGAATTTGATGATTACCTTCAGCCAATATAAGGCTGTCGATACGGGAGTTCGTGCCCTCGATAACCGGCGTGCCGTCGATTTCAAGCAGGCCAGCGCCCGGTTTTTCGAGTTGAAAATCATAAGGGCCATACTCCGGCACATAGAGAATTCCACTCCATTCGCCATAGAAATTGTCCTCGGCCGGACTGTCTTGAGGCCAGGTCACATTGACGTTAAAAGCTCGGCTCGATGCCAGGGGTCCCATAAAAAATTGGGTTTCGGGATCGCCTTCAGTGGACCAGTAGCGCAAATCAAGCCCGCGAACGCTCATTAAGGCGTCTGTTTGTAGATTGATCAGGTAGACACTGGGCGGACCCTCTTCGCTGTCGGGCAGCGTTGGGGGGCCGTGGAAGATTTCGAAATGGGCGTTGGGGTATATCCGTTTGGCGTTGTTAAAGACCCACTCATCGTCGGGATGCAGAAACATCGCGACCGGCTTGCCTGAGTCATCGCGCACCGGCAGGGCATCGGGTAACGCCAGATGCTGTTGATTTGTAATTTTCGGTGCTAAAAACTGCGTGGTAGGATGATTGGTAAGAAATGGCGATAAGATATAGGTATAATCAGGGCCAAGCTTGGCCATCTCACGCCCGGTGATGGTTTCCGGCGCGGAGAAGGCGTTCCACGAGGCAAAATCGCCGCCCTGGCGGATAAAATAGGTATGGGCGTTCAGTAAATAAACGACGGTGATGACCATTGTAGCCGGGACCCACACCCACATTTGCGGCAGCGGTCGTATACGGCTCTCCGCCTCCCGGCCCAAAGCGGCCACGGCCAGCGTAGCGAAATAAATAACGGCCGGAATGACGGCAATCGAGCGCAGCGATTGCGGCGCTTCGAAATCGACGCTAAAGATACCGCCGATGAGCGCTACAGGGAAAAGAATTATAAAAAACGTATTGGCCGAGCGGAACGGCCTCGCCAGAGCGAGCGCCAGGCCCAGGACAAAAAAGATACCCATAATCGGATCGAGCATCGGTTCGCCGGGTAGATTGTGCCGGCCGTTTTTATCGCCCTCAACGTTGAACATCAGCAAATGTTTTTGGGCGCTTTCCCACAGCGCGCGCGTTAGGATCGGCTGATCGCGCTTGGTAAAGATAGAGATTTGCTGGGTTCGATACCAAAAGGCATCAGGGTTGTCGATGGCGAATTTGACCACCGGCATGATAACCAGCCAGGCCGTCAGTATTAGAAGGATGACGGCTAAAAGATAGCGCTGCCAGCCGTTATTGCGCATGGCGGTAAGGAGCGGTTTTGTCCACCGCACCGCAATAACTACTCCACAGAGTACCAAAGCCAACACAAAAAGACGGAAGGCCGTGTAAAACATCAGGCCAAACCCTATCGACAGACCGGCCAACATGGCATCACGCAGAAGCCCCCGTTTGAGCAGGCGCGTTAGGAAGAAAAGGGTCAGAAATTCAAAGAACGGTGTGTCGACACCCGTCATGGCAATTCGGCTAAAATTGACGTGCCAGCGCGCCACGGCCACAAAAAAAGCGAGCGCCAGGCCAAAACGCGGCCCGCGTAATTCTCGACCAAATAGGTAGGCTGCCAGCACGCCCGCTAAACCAAATAGCACGCTAACGCTTCGTATAGCGTAGATGTTGTCACCTAGCCAATGCAATGCCAGCGCGTAAATGCTTAGTAAGTGGCCGGTAACATTAATGAGCTGGTAGAACACGGGCCGATAATCGGGGTTCGCTATCATGCGTCGGGCGGCGATACCGGCTTCTGCTTCATCGAACCAGATGCCGAAAGGTTGGTGGGTGAAGTAGAAGAGCCGCATAAACAGCGCTAACCCAAAAACAACGCCCAGACCGATGAGGATATACCGATTGGGCAGGTAATACTTTAGCGCGGCTCGAAACGGATAGGCCGGGGTGAGTACAATCGTGCCGACCACCATAAGCACCAAACTGCTGAGATAAAGCCACCATGCCAGGTGGATGCGTTCCGGCTGCTCGAAGGCGTTAAAACTGAGTATGGAAAGGACAACCGCCGCCACGATAAGTCCCATTCCGATTTGACCCTGCTTGCCGGAGTTGGTTGCCAACCAGGTCATTATCTGGGCATGCGGCAGCGTAACTTTGAAACGCGGGAATGCTTGATGAATGAGCGCCCGCACAAACAAAATTGCGGCGAAAAGATAAAGCAGCAGCCCATCCCACAGTGAACCTTGGGCAAAGGCCATCTGCCCTATAGCGGCGAGAGCCAGGCTAACCAGGGCCAAAGCTAACCGATTTAAGGTTCGCCGGGGGCGTAACGGTCTCTCTTGTACCGAGTCTTTGGCTGTTGAATTTAAGCCGGTCGTAGTCACAGACATCAATCACAACTGAATATCAGTAGGCGCAGCATCTTGAGTAGACTGAGGAAAGCGGGCTTATCAAAGGATACGCGCTTGCAGCCTACTGAAAGCTGATCATTTTCATCTATGATTATATACGTAAATTGAATAAGGCAGAAATGGAAGCTTTTAGGAGAAGATTGTTGAGGCCTGGGGGCATTGGGTCCGCAAGACGGGATTGCATACGGTAAAGAACCCAGGTTTTTGCCTAAATTGTAAGTATGTTACCCAATTGAGTACCAAATATAAGCCTGTGCCGGTCTCATGTTTAAGAAAAACCTGGGTTCTCACGCTACCACGATTTCGTGCAGAGCTACCCCGAAATCTATTACCATAAATATGCGCACATAGAAGGGGTTTCTATTATTGGGCAAAAAAGAGACGCGCATAGAGAGGGTTTCTATT
>JAGRBZ010000363.1 GCA_020433805.1 Anaerolineae bacterium | reverse complement strand
CCAAAATGTATTTCTTAGCGGAAGGGGTACGATTATCTCAAGACTGTAGGGGTACGACATTACGAGACTCTACAACGCACTACGTTTTATGAATCGTTGTGGCGAAAAACTAATGACACTAACCGAAATGTATAAATTTTGCGATATCTTGGTCTCAATTTTAGAGTGGATCGTTTATGGAACGTTTGATGATACGTTTTGGGTACGTTTGGCTGGTATAGTAAGGGTGTAGAGTAGTTACAGAGCCGTACAACAACCGGCTTAGCCCTTATCAAGGTAGGAGAGATAACGATGAATATATTGATCAACTATCGCAACGAAAAAGCACTAGAGCAAATGATCGAAGCGGAATTTAGCCGTATTCGTCAAGGCGAGACAATTGTAGCCGAGAAATCACTGCAATCCGGAGCCTGGCAACTCATTGTCGGGATGGGCAGTGTGGTCTCGGGGATGGCGTTGATTATTCAAGCCTATCTCTCTAGCATGTAATTCACAACATCGTTTTCAAGAGGAGATTACTGAGATGAACGTGGTACAAGAAATCCAGACCAAGTTTTTACAAGCATTTAGTCAACCCGAGACCCGAACCGTGAATCGTCGCGCCGTGGAACGCGCTTTTGTGGCATTTTCGCAAAAACATCCTAATTGGGCGGCTTCATTTTTCGATACCCACTTTTTAACGCACGCCGGAGCGCCTATCTTGACCTATGGGAGCCAGGGAAACAGCAAAAATACGGCTCACGCATTGGCCATAGCCTGGACTCGACAATTTTCGTGGAACAACGAGCAAACACGACAAGCGTTTGTGGATGAACTTACGCCGGTTGCCGGTACATTCTTGCGCTTGCTGGAAATCGAACTCGGTTTGCGTACGACGGCCCATCGATTGGCTGTGCAGACGACATAGATTGTATTTTTGAAGAGAAAGGGTTTCAAAGGGGTGGAATCGTATTAGACTTTATCGGAATTAAGGTGACAGTCACTTAACGGGTATATATATGGGATTTCTTTTGGAAAAGCGCCCACGTTTGAGACCAAAAAGTGACTGTCACCTGGTTTGTCACTATTTCCAATAATGTCTATTAAACTGCCCAATAGCACGTTTATCGATTGATAATGAACTCGACTCGATTTCCAGCCGGATCTTTAACTTCGGCCCCGGACTCCGATGCCTCAACCGGATAATCGAGGCTGTCCAACCGTGTTACCACCTGATCAAGAGCTTCATCCGATGGCAGAATAAGATTGTACTTTATAAGCCCCAGCGATCCCGGCGGCGGAGGATTTGACCCTCGAGAGTTCCACATATTTGCGCCGATGTGGTGATGATAGCCACCGGCGCTCAAAAATCCGGCGCTGGGCATCAGCGCCATTAAGTCCATGCCCAAATCATCGCGATAAAATTGAACAGCCTGGTTGACATCGTTAACCTGTAGGTGAATGTGCCCCATAGTGGTACCGCCGGGTAGCTTTGTAAACGGTGCATCCGATCCATCGGCTACCAAGGCCCGTAAATCGACGGCCAGAGTATCCATTTTGACCCTACCATTAGCTTCATACTCCCAGGTCTCGCGGGGACGGTCGCGGTACATTTCGATGCCGTTGCCTTCCGGATCAGATAGATAAAGCGCCTCACTGACCAGATGCTCACCCGCCCCATCCAACCGGTAGTTGTGAGTGACCAGGTGCTTGAGCCACTGGCCCAAATCCTCGCGCGAGGGCAACAGCAGAGCCATGTGGAATAAGCCTGTCGATCGAGGATAACGTTGGCCGTTGGGACGCAACTCTAAACGAACCAGCGGACCGTTGTCGACCCCTAATTCAGTGGCGCTCGCCGTCCGATCCAAAATCTTCAAACCAATAAGCTGCTCGTAGAATCGGGTCATCTGGTTGAGGTCGGCGACACCGAGCGTCACACATCCAACGCTTGTAGCCGGGGCGATGGGTAAAGAGGGCTGGTTTTGTCCTTCGTTCATTGTTACTCACTTCCTTCTGAAGATGAAATTTTCGTTGCCGGTGCTTCTTATATAGAGGGGATTGCCAGTCTTTATCTTACTCTATCTCAACGTGACGTCAGCCATAACGGGCGTATGGTCAGAGTTAATATCACCCTCGATAGTGTATGCATTTACGGCCCAATCCGGCGAAACAAAAACGTGGTCAATGGGAGCGCCAAAAACTACACGTTCAAGATACCATGTGGGACGAATGCCAAGGCCTAAAGCTGCATGTTGTAAGTCGGTTGCGGCAGTGAGCTGACGTAGGGGATACGCCCAGGGGGAGGCGTTGAAATCTCCCAGTAAAATTAAAGGTCCTGCTTCATCGGCTATCATGTTTTGGATGGCGTGCAGTTCGCTGTTGCGGCTTTCGGCCCAGCGGCTGCGAATGGGTGGCAAGGGGTGTATGCCGTAGAGGGTTACAGGGTTATCTTGCCACTCAATGGTCGCTCGAAGCAAGCGCCGCCGATGACCATCGCTCAAAGGAATCGTCTCGGTATCGAGGAACGGCTGTCGACTCAGTAAGGCCAGTCCCAATGTGCCGCGCATTGATTCGTCATAGATGTAAGGGTATGACCGGCTCATTTTTTCCTGAATGGTCGCTATCAAGGCCGGTTCGGCTTCGGATATCATCACAACATCGGGTTGATAGGTTGTAAGATAGTTGAGAATAGCTTCATAGTCGGAATTTGGGGTATGAATGTTGATGGTGGCAACGCGTAGATGCGTACCCGAGGCAGAGGCCGCCGAGGCAGACGGTAGAAAATAAGGGCCTAAAATGACTAAATTGATTGCCAGCGCCGGAACTAACGCTAAAACAGCAAGGCGTCGACCTCGAATAAACAGACCAATGACAATACAAACCATCAACCAAAGGGTATATTGAAGGTTAAAGTGGGAAAGGACATCGAGCGTCCAGTGCAATTGACCCAACAAACTCCCTAGCGTCAGGAGCGACAAAACAAGTCCTAAACCGAGCGGTATGCGTTTTATCTTCGTCACAATATGTCCAGATGTAATGTATTCTCAATTATAACGCGGTGTTGGTATTACACCTTAAATTAGTATCGGAAATTATAGCAGGAAAAGGTGAGAGAAGCATGAGAAGCGCGTCTCGAAATAAAGGCACAGTTGGACAATTGCTATCACTTAGTGGTACACTTGGCCCGCTTTTTACATGACATGTAGTATCAGAACCATCATTTTAGAGGGAGATGAGTCGATGCCGATTATTGAATATCAAGGAAAGAAACCTCGCATTGCCGATGATGCGTATATTGCGCCGACAGCGGTGATCATCGGTGATGTGATTATTGAAGAAGGGGCGAATGTTTGGTTTGGGGCGGTACTTCGCGGCGATGTGGGGCAGATCGTCATTGGGCCACGGGTGAGTGTTCAAGATAACTCCGTGGTTCACGTTAATCGTCGTCATAACACCGTTGTTAAAGCCGATGTTGTAATTGGTCATGCCGTTGTTATTGAGGGCTGTTTGATAGAAGAAGGTGCTCTTATTGGTATGAATGCCACAGTGCTGTCAGGATCGACGGTGGGAGCCGGCGCGATTATTGCAGCCGGCAGCGTCGTGCGTGAGAATCAGACCATTCCGGCGGCAATGTTAGCCGCCGGCGTTCCGGCTAAGGTAAAAGGGCCTGTTTCCGATAGCGCCAAAGAGCACGCAGCGCAAGCCAGCCGATCGTACCAGCACGTTTCGAAAACGTACAAAGATGTAGAGTGGCCCGGTAATTCGTAAATTCGGCCATTTTTTACGATTTGACTTAATTTTTTAGTTATGTTATTATAAAAGAGGCATAATGTGCCTATTTATCGTAATCGTTTAGTCATAAGGAGGCAAGTTATCTTGCAATTAACAGTTGGTCAAAACGTCATTCATCCCACCCACGGCGCTGGAAAAATAACGGGTCTTACTGAAATGGATATGGTAGACGAGTTTAAGAAATATTATGTTATAGAATTTTTCAATAAGCGTCTCACGCTTCATGTTCCCATTCGCAATTTGGATGACTCGAGCATTCGAAAGGTTATGTCAGAAAACAAAGCAGAGGATGTTTTTGAGGTTTTACAGGGCGAACCGGAACCCTTACCTGATGAGTTTAAAAAACGACGACGCAAAATTGAAGATTGGCTTCAATCCGGAAAGCCTGTTGATATTGCAAAAGCCGTGCGTGCCTTAGCCTGGCGGGATAAAGCAGGTGGACTGAGTAACTTAGAAGGCCGTCTGTTTTCTCAAGCCAAGGATATGCTGATTACGGAAGTTGCACTGGCAACCGACCAAGATGATCGAGAAGCACGCACAGCGATTGAAGAAGTACTGGATACAGCTATGGCAGCTGATGAAGAGAAAGTACTTGTGCATTAAGTTCTGTTACAGACTATTATTCGTTAAGAGGGAGGCTATGGCAGCCTCTTTTTTACTTTAAACGAATTGTAGAATAGCAACATCACGAGGCGGCAGCGTAACCACGAGGGTTGGCGGCATACTCAGTAACAGCATCGTTGCTGGTCGATGCAAATGTACTGTTTTGGGTTCAGAGTTATGATTTAGGAGTAAAAGTCCTTCACTGTCATCTTCAAAGTCGATGGCGATGCCCTCTACCTCCTCCGGTAAATCGAATGGCAAAGCCACTTCATCCAACTCTAACGCCTCCCACACGGTTTTGGGCAGCATATGCTCAAACCAACAGCCTACATAGACAGCCACGCCTTGACCTAGCTCATTTTTGGTGACGGCTACCTGATCGCGCCAATAAAATTGATTGTAGAAAAGAATGGGCTGGCCGGTTGTCGGCGTAAGAAGCTCGGCCCAACGCCAGTAGGGATAGCTTAAGCTGCCGGTAGCATTGCGGGACGCGCCGCGCATATCCGGCGGCAATCCCAAATACTCCTCAACTTGGATGCCCAACAGCGTATTGATGTGAGCCGGCAGGGGGTTGTCTGTCCAAATATTGGAAGGTTCTTTGACAAAGGCGCGGAAAGTGACCATCAACCGCCCGCCATTTTCAACGTAACGCTGCCAGCGGCTTGCCTGTTCTGTCTTGATGAGATTGGGGCTAGGGACGATAACCACTTTGTAATTTTCGATGTCCTCAGACCGGCGAATTACATCGACTGAAACGCCACGCGCCCATAAGTCTTGGTAAATGCTAAGCACAACTTTGAGATAACTAAAATCTTTCTGATGGGGATCGATCTGAAGCGCCCACCAGTCATCATAATCGATGAGGAGTGCTACCTGAGCTGGTTTGGGTCTAAACGCTGGAATTTTCGTGCGTTCGCGTTTTAATGTCTCGACTTCGTGGTAGGCCTGGGCGGGAGAGCCATCCTGCCGCAGTAGGCCGGTATGGTACTGCTCTTGCCCGTAGCGAGCGGCTCGCCAGCGAAAATAGACCACTGCTTCAGCTCCATGTCCAAAGCCTTGGTAGGTCCACAAACGCACCAAGTTGGGGGGCACAGGACGGTTATAAGGATGCCAATTGACTGAACCCGGCTGTTGTTCCATGACCCAGTAGGGTTTCCGCTTAAAGCCGCGCACCATATCGTGGTTGAAGGCCACGTGATGGGGGCCGGTAGATCCTTGTGGATAATTATCCCAGGAGGCAAAATCGAGATCGGACGCCAGATCGAAATTGTTGGTTTCGGCGGCGTCTTCGTTGCTGTTCATGAAGTTGTGGGTGATGGGCACATCGGGCGCATAGCGGCGCACGATATCAATTTGCAACCGTTGATAATTTACCCAACTTTCTGAGGAAAAACGGCGAAAATCAAGCAGTAAACTGGGGTTATGCTGCGCCGGGGCTGTTCGAGGCAGAGGGATTTGAGACCAATCGGTGTAAATGGCACTCCAGAATACCGTTCCCCATGCCATGTTTAGGGCCTCTAACGTGCCGTATTTATCTCGCAGCCACTGTTGGAATGTCTCTCGACAATGATCACAATAGCAGCGCCCGGTTTCGTGACAGCTAAATTCGTTGTCAATTTGCCACGCGACAATAGCCGGGTGACGGCCAAAATGGTTCGCCATTTCGGTCACAATACGTTGGGAGTAGTAGCGATAGTCGGGGTTATTGGCGCAGGCGTGCCGTCGCGTGCCCGGTGCTAAAGGGACGCCGTCGGCGTTTCTCAACAGTATATCGACCTTGCTGGTCAACCAGGGTGGAGGAGCCGCCGTTGGTGTCCCCAAAACCACCTCTAAACCCTCGTTCGATAATAATTTGATAACCTGGGTAAGCAGACTAAAATCAAATAGACCATCTTCAGGCTCTAGCAGGCTCCAGGCAAACTCGCCGATACGAACGTACGTGAGGCCCAAATGCGCCATCATGTTGGCATCGGTGGCCCATCGTTCGCGAGGCCATTGTTCAGGATAGTAATCGACACCCAGTTTCATAATCAGAAAATTCCTTTATTGTATTTGATGATCGTTGAGGATATTGAGATGGTCGCCAGCGCTAACTATCGAATAGTTTAATCAGGTTTGCCAGAGGCGGCAAGTTGCTGCTATGATTTCTCGTATGGAAATTATTACTTCTGATGTGTTTTGGCTTAACGTTAGTCGGCTACTTATTTTACTCTTTACCGGCGTCATTGGCTGGATGACGTACCGTAGTTCGCTGCTGCTTAAAAGTATTGTAATTGAGACAAATATTTTGCTGTCACCGGCGGAGTCGGTTGCCCGACTGGTTTTTGTGGGTATATGTTTCTTTTTGGCCTGGTTAAGCGGGGTAAGTCCCGAGCAATTGGGGCTGGTGATCGATAATCCCTGGCGCATCGTTGGCTGGGGTTTTGGCCTGGGTATTGTTATTCAACTATTGATTAACCTCATTACCACCCAAACTATAAAAATCTTTGGCCGCGAGATTTACTCACCGTGGCTCATCCAAAATATTTTACCTCGACGTAGCGGCGAATGGCCGTTGATCGCTTTGGCCTTTATCCCGCCGGTGCTTATGGAAGAACTTCTTTTTCGAACCCTACTCATTGGCGTTTTTCGAGATATTATCGCCTTACCACTCCTTGTTCTCGTAACCTCCATTGTTTTTGGCTTGATGCATCAGCCGCAAGGGAAGTTGGGAATGATGATTACCGGAGTTATAAACGTTATTTTTTGCGTGCTTTTTATATGGTCAGGCCAGTTGTTGCTTACCTTTATTGTCCACTATACAGTTAACTGCCTCCAAGTTGTATTTGCTTTTCACCAACGGACCTGGTTGAAAAATTACTAATGCGTATTGCCCATTGACAAAAAATATTTAGGGTGATATGCTTGGATCATAACTTATGACAAGTTAAGGAGACAAAGATGGCTGTTTCCTATCCTGATGCCATCGGCGAGCATATTGCTATCCCGGAACGATTTTTTACCAATGGTTTGCAGTATGTGGGTTATTTTGAGCCGAATACAATAGCGTCCGGTCAGGCTTCCAATTTATTCCTATTTTTACAAAATATGCTAAACGTGCCGATGACGATCACTCTAAAGCTCGGTTTGCCTCAAACGGGTTTTTTTCGAGGTCGAAAACCATTGCTTCGAGCAAAAGAGGAACAGATTGAGGTATCGCTGCAAGAGGCCGAAGCTGGATTGTTAACCCTGCCGGTTGCCACGACCGAACATGCCGGAGACGGAACCTATAGCGTTACCGTAGAGGTAAAAGTAGCTACCAAAAATCGGGGCGACCGGGTTAGACCTGCTAAATCGACCAGCCGTTTGGAGACAACGTTTATCGATAATGCCGTTGGACTTAATTTAGTGAGCAGTTTGGGGTCAACATATCAAGAAAAGTCGGCCAAAAAGGCTAATTTTTCGCTCACGGTGTCGGGTCAAAAAAAGAAGCCGGCTAAGGTATCTCTCAAGCACACCTATGATAAGATATGGGATACCGAAGATGCTCAAGTATTTAATAAATCGATTCAAGAAATTAACCATCGTCAAGCTAAACTGAAGACCGCTTTAGATGTTGAGTCGCTGTATGCGAATCTCTACGGAGAAAGTGTAAAGCGTTTTACCAATGTAGGTCTACCACTGCGGATTGGTGAAGCAATTACTCTGGCTAAAATCCTTACTTATAGTAGCCAATATTTTCTCAACAGCCCCGATCGAGTTAACGGACTTTTGCTGCCAATTTGGGAACGTGCGCTTTCGCTAGATGCGGATACAACCGATAGCTTACATATAATCAGAGTTTTGGGTTATCATCATCTGCTGAGACTTTCAATTGCACTGAGTTTTGGGATCATTCGGCAGGCTACAGGCCGCCAGTTGTGGTCGCTAGAGGAGCGCCAGGCGGTGGCAAACCATGTAGCCGATACGGTGGAAATGGGGGAGCCGCTAGATTTAGAATTTCTCTACTTACCATTACTTATAGCGGGAACACACATTTCAAGTAAACTGGTTTTACCGGGTGAGGATGTAAAAAATACGTTAGCCCTTATGAAGCAGGCTCGTCAGGCACGGCCCGAACTATTTAAGGATAAAGACATGGCTAAAGCGAACCAGGTGTATAATCAAGTTATGCAAAAGGCGCTTGCTTAAAAGACAACGCGGGAATTTCTTTTGTGGGAAATTCCCGCGTTGGGTACTAACCTAACCCTGCTTGCAAGTTGGCCACCCGAGCCTCTAACTCCGCTCGACGTAGCTCTGCCGCTTGACGTCCTTCATTCAAAATATCATCAACCCAGGATTTGGCCTGCAACTGCAAATCAGCAC
>JAGRBZ010000362.1 GCA_020433805.1 Anaerolineae bacterium | reverse complement strand
TACAAATGATGCCGGAGTCTTTTTCGCCAACAATAACGTAGGTTTCTAGCCGTGCTCCCGAAGAATTACTGACGACAAGCACTTTTTCACCCGGCAGCAGCCCCGCCTTTTCAACCAGCGTTTCGTCGATGGTAATACTGCCGATATATTCTAAATCGGCCTGGGTAACGGTTGCTTTATGGATTTTTGATCGCATGATCCAGCGCATAATAGTTCCTTTTGTAAGCTATGTGTTCTTTATTAACAATATGGGTATTTACTCAGCAGACAGGTGACTGGCACGTAATCGCAGTAATTGGTGCGTTAGATACCCTTCAATGTTCTCTATTTAAGCAAAAGTGCCAGTCACCTGAGGTGTTACCAATATTGTCTTAGTTCAGCCTTAATCTGCAAAATTCACATCTCACCCTATAAATACCGCTGTAATAAATCTTAGAAACAAAGTAAGACGCGACTTTTTTCGCTTTTTTGCGTAATGAAAATGGATAATTTTTATATCTTTTGAGATTATCGATTATGTGGTATGGTGTTATAAATTTATGATCTTGGAGAAAATATTGTATGGCGGAAATGGAAGTTAGTCAGACGTTAGTCCTGTTTGTAACCTTGTTTACGATGGCGATTGGGTTGTTTTTTACGTTGATCCCGCCGATACCCGGCACGCTGGTTATTTGGGGCGCATCGGTGGTGTATGGATTGGTGCTGGGCTGGGAGAATTTGGGTTGGGTGACATTTACTATTATCACCCTGCTGATGATAACCGGCGTTACAGCCGATATTTTAGGCGGTCAATTTGGGGCACGCATGGGCGGGGCGTCTTGTCTGGCGATTGCTGTCGGTACGGTGGTGGGATTGTTATTAGGCTTTATCATTAGTTTGGTCGGCACGCCGCTGCTGGGCTGCTTGGCCGGTATTGGTGGTACTTTGGGCGGTATTTTGTTGGTTGAGCGGATGCGCTATAAAGATTGGCAGCGAGCGGGGAATGCCATTAAAGGCTACTTGGCCGGAAATGCTTTGGGAATTATGGCCAAGGTTACCGCCGGCATTCTGATGGTAGGCACTTTTCTGGCCAGTGTTTATTTACTGAATTAAATCCGTTTGCCAACGAGAATTCGTTTAGGCTTCAAAACGCAACATCACCTCATCAAGACTTCTTAATGAACCGACAATGGTAACGCGGTCGCCCAATTTGAGGCGGGTATGGCCGTGGGTAATCAGGGTATGGCCATCGCGCAGAATCGATAAAATAAGGGTATCGAGTGGTAGTCGCAAATCTCTTACGCGGGTGCCGTGCAAATTGGGATCACGCACTTCGATATCGATAAGGTCTTGATTATTCGCTGCACCCAGCAGCATGGGAGCCACAGAGGGCGAACGTACGAAATGGTCCAGCAAGCCCACAATGGCTGTACGTGGATCGACAACAAGCGCACCTAATTCGTGGAACCGCATAAAATTCTGTGGATTGTTCAAGCGCACAACCAACGTGTCTGTGCCAAAATTTTCGTAGGCACATTCGCAAATGTGGTAGCTATCCTCGTCGGGTAGCATAGCGACTATAACTTCTGCCTTGGGGGCCTTGAGTTGGCGCAATGTCTCCAATGATAAGTCCGAAATGTGATGAATTGTGAAGTCGCATTGGTCGATGCCGGTCGTATTGAAATTGGGATTGGTCGATGCCACTTTTACCTTCCAACCGTGGGCGCATAATTGCTGGGCCAGGGCTAGCGTTTGCCCATCGTGACCAAACAGAATGGCATCGCGACCCCCATCAAAGTCGGGCGTGCCTCGGGTGCGGGCTTCACCTACCCGATTAATAGCAAATTTGAAACAAAGTGGACCGACCATCTCGTTAAGGACCACCACGGAAATAATCATCGTAGCAAAGGCGTTTCCGAGTTCCGGAAACTCGACTGCCACCTCTTTGGCCAGCCCTAGAGCTACCCCGGCCTGCGTTACAAAGGCCATCCAGCGAAAGCGATTGTGTTTCATCGGATCGCCGGCAATGACGCCGCCAGTGAAAGAACCAAGCATTACGGCCGCCAGCCGGGTACCAAAAAGGGCCAAAGCGATAGGCCAGGTTGCAATGAGAATATCAAGCTCTAACGAGTCGCCGGTTAAGGTAAAGAACGCGATGTAAATGAGCGGCCCGGTTTGTTCTAGAATCTCGCGAAACTCGCCCCGGCTTTTGCTAAAATTGTTGACCAAAAAGCTGGCGATTAGACAAACCAGCAGCGGTTCGATTAAAACTTCTACGGCAAAAGCTTCGTGCGAATACTCTCGAATAAAGGCCGATAAAACAAAAACACCAAACCCAAATAGGAGAATGATGGTTGTTTTAGGGACTCTCTCTAACTTCGTAGCCAAAACTATCGACAATAATTTTGAGAGAATCACGCCCAAGACTACCGCCACTGACAAATTTATAATGAGCAGGATAGCAAAACTAATATCGAAATTGATATGGGTGAGTAAGGCGTCGGCCACCGATGAACTAACGGCGAAGATGACGATGACGACAACATCCATAATGACGGTCACGCCCAAAGCGACTTGCGTGAAAGGGCCTTTGGCGCGCAGCTCATTGATAATGGCGATGGCCGAAGCCGGAGAGCGAGCCACCAGAATAGAGCCGGCCAGAATAGCCACTGCCACCTGCTCCGAGCCGGACATACCGTGCATAAGGGGGATAAAATCGGCCAAAAAGAAAACGGCACATGAGGCAAAAGTCAACGTGAAGATTACAAGGCAAACCGTAATCCAGCCGATACTTTTCAGACGCCCGCGCAGTTCCGGCAAATACAACTCACTGCCGGCTGCAAAAGCAATGAAAGCGAGTGACACTTCATCAACAAAACGCAGGCTTTCAACAGCCTCTTCGGAAATGATGTTCAGGATGAAGGGGCCGGTCAAGAGACCGGTAAAAAGATAGCCCGTAATCTTTGGAAGTCTAAAATGGGCGAAGACATCGCCAACTTGACGAGCAGCAAGCGCTACTACGGCAAATGCCACCAAAAAAGCAGCAATATGCTGATAATGCTCCATCGTTATTCCTCGAACCGCAGCCTAAGCCTATCTAAGCTAGCCGGCGAACCGACGACGGTCATATGATCGCCCAGTTTCAACCGGGTATAGCCGTGCGAGATCAGGGTGTGTCCATCGCGACGAATGGATAAAATCATGGTGTCGAGAGGGAGACGTAGATTACGAACCGATACGCCGTTAAGAGAGGGATCGCGCACCTCGATGTCGATAATATCTTGACCTTCAGCCGTGCCGATAAACAGCGAGGCCGCGGAAGGTGAACGAACCAGGTGGTCAAACAGGCTCACCACAGCCGTTGACGGATCGACAGCCAAAACGCCAAGCTCTTTGAAACGGGGCGCTTTAGTCCGGTCACTGAGACGAACGATAAGGGTCGATGTACCGAAATGCTCATAGGCCATCTCACAAAGGCGGTAATTTTGATCATCCGACATCATGCCGATAATCGCCTCAGACTTATCAGCTTCAAGATAATGCATGGTTTTAAGAGTAACGCCCGAGATTGGGTAAATATCAAACTCTAGCCGCTCTTCTTCGTCAATATCGTAATCGGCTGAGAGCGAAGCGAGTTTAACCTGCCAGCCGTGGGCTTTCAACTGACGCGCCAAAGCGAGGGCTTGGCCTTCCAATCCAAAAATAATGGCATCGCGCAGACCGTCCCCTTCAAAGGGAGCACGTGTGTGGGCCTCACCCGAACGATTGATGGCCCACTTAAAGAGAATAGGGCCAATCATCTCGTTAATCACGACCACTGCAATCATAGTTGTCGCAAAATCGTCCCCCCAGGCAGGAAAAGCCACGCTGACCTGCGCGGCCAACCCCAGCGCCACCCCCGCCTGCGTAATAAACACCATCCAGCGGATGCGATTATGCGACATATCACTACCGGACAAGATACCGCCGCTAAACGAACCCACAAAAATAGAAATGACCCGAACCACAAAGAGCGCCAAAGCGATGGGCCACACCTGGGCCAAAATATCCAGCTTCAAACCAACCCCAACCAGCGTAAAGAAAGCCACGTAAATAATCGGCCCGGCATAATGTAGAATTTGCGCGAAATCGAGGCGATAGTTGGTATAGTTGTTGAGATAGAAACCGCCGACCATACAAATCAATAAAGGCTCCAGATGCATTTCAAAAGGCAGTGAGTTGTGTGAATATTCGGCGAGAAGATGAGATGCATAAAAAACGGCAAAGCCACTCCCCAAGATGACCGCAGTTTTCAGCTTTTCCTGGGCGGCCTGGGCCGACAAAACAATTTCTAAACTGCGCCCCAACAGGTAACCGATACCGACAGAAATACCAATTTCGCCCATTACTAACGCCAGCAGCCCTATATCAATACCGAGGTTTGATAGCAAAGCAGCGGCGATAGAACTACATATGGAAAAAAGAATGATGACGATTACATCCGATAAAACGGTAACACCCAAGGCAATCTGGGTAAACGGCCCCTTAGCACGCAGTTCGTTGATAATGGCGATAGCGACAGAAGGCGAGCGAGCCACCATAATCGCTCCGGCCAGCAGGGCAACGGCCAAACGGCTCACCGCGGGCATATCGCGCATAAACGGGATAAAATCGGCTAAAAAGAAAACGGCCGATACCCCCAGCACTAACGTCGCTAATACCAGGCCGGCAGTGATCAAACCGATGCTTCTGAAGCGACCTCGCAGCTCGGGCAGATACAGCTCACTGCCGGCTGCGAAAGCGATAAAGGCTAATGAAATTTCATCAACAAAACGTAAGTTAGCGACTGCATCTTTGGACATGAGTCCTAAAACAAATGGCCCGGCCAGCAGTCCAGTAACAAGATAGCCGCTTATTTTGGGAAGGCGAATACGCGAGAAAAATTCACCAATTTGTTTTGAGGCAAGCGAAACAAGAACAAAGCTGGCAAAAAAGAGAACGATATTTAAGTTTTCCATGGGGTATGGTTTATCCGGTTTTGATATGACTGACGGCCGTTAAGAACATAACAAACATTTTGTTCTAAATACATTTTCTACGGGATTAAAGGAATTAGCAAAAGTCAATTGTTAAAATTGTCATAGCGGTAAGGGCGGGCAGGCTTGTCATAAGATTGGAGACTCACTATAATGGATATTAAGGGTCTAATAAACATCTTACTGTAAGTAGAGGAGAGCAGGGCATGCAAAAAATTGAGGTTATCCTTGATGATGGTGTCTACCAAGCAGCCTTAAATCGAGCGGAAAGTGAAGGTAAAACGCTTGAGGGGTTTATCGCCAAGCTGGTTGCCGATTATGGCGAGGGGTATTCGGTGAGCGTCCGGAGTTACACGGTTAAAAGTGGCGACTCACTCGCCCGGATTGCCCGCGAGATGTATGGCGATCCCCATCTGTATCCGCACATTCAAGAAGCCAACAATCTAACCGACCCCGGCCGTATTTGGGTAGGCCAGGTACTCGTCATTCCGGCGCTCGAAGAAGCGAAACCGACTCCCACACCGGAACCCGAACCTGAACCCACGCCGATACCCTCACCACCAGAGCCGGAACCTGTACCGGCCCCGACACCACCCACACCGCCGGAGCCGGAACCTGAACCCACGCCGCCACCTACACCACCGGAGCCGCCAAAGCCAAAACCCGCGCCGGAGCCGAAGCCCCAGCCGTCGCGCCCGGCAGTTGATCCTTGCGCCCCCATCACAAACGAGAGCTACGGCACTTTGCCCATTGTTGGCTCGCCGACGGACCGCCCGGCGCATATGCACGGCGATATTAACTTAGCCTTACGAGGGTTTTCCAAAACCGATTCAACGTTGGGTTTGATCGATATGGGTGGGCCAACAGATAGCCGCGCCCCTCAGTTAGCCCGCCTTTTTGCCGATTATCGAACCGGCGTTTTTACGAATGTTTATCGGGTTAATCATTGGGATTGGGGCAGCAACGCACGCGGAGGGCCTATTGAAGATTTCAAGGTGACGCTGGCCGGTCTAAAAGTTGAGCCGGGAGAGCCTATTCATATTCCAGACGCGGGATACGATATCGGGCAGGGATATCAGATATTGGTTTTGTATGCCAGCAAAGAACGCATTACGCTTAAATATACCGGTGAGGATACGGTGGCAACCGGCTACGCCATTCATGTAGAAGGCATTTGTGCCGAGCCAAGCCTGCTCACTTTGTATGAGCGAATGAACCGCGAGGGGCGGCGTCATCTACCGGCCTTACGCGCCGGACAGGCTTTTGGACGGGCCATCGGCAACGAAATCAAAGTCGCTATTCGCGACACAGGGCGATTTATGGACCCACGCGTACGTAAAGATTGGTGGGCCGGTCGGTAAAACGAATTTCGTCGTCGCAATCAACCACGAATTACACCGATTACACAAATTAAAAAGATAAAATTAGTGAAATTCGTGTAATTCGTGGTTAAAGTCTTGAATTGCGCAAGTCGTATTAAAAATCGAGAGAGTTGAAGCTTGCTTTGCTTGTATAATAAGCGCGACAAAGCAAGCTTTTTTGATTCAATTCGTTAAGCAGTGAGCGATTCGCCACGTCGGATGGCAATTAATTTTTTGGCGGTTTCTACGGCTACCGCCGCATCACGGCAGTAGGCATCGGCCTCAATGGCTTCGGCAAAGGCTTCGTTGAGCGGCGCACCCCCAACCAGCACAATGACATCGTTGCGCATCCCTTCTTCTTTCAAGCGGTCGATAACCACTTTCATGTAGGGCATGGTGGTGGTTAAGAGAGCCGACATACCCAACAGTTCAGGTTGATGCTCTTTGATGGCCTCGATATAAGCATCGGCATCGTTATTAATACCAATGTTGATAACCTCAAAACCGGCACCTTCCATCATCATCGCCACCAAATTCTTGCCGATGTCGTGAATATCGCCTTTGACGGTTCCGATAACCATCTTGCCGATAACCGGCGCACCGGTTTCAGCCAGCAACGGTCGCAAAACTGCCATTCCAGCTTTCATCGCATTGGCAGCCATCAAAACTTCAGGTACAAACAAAATGCCGTCTCTAAAGTCGACGCCGACAATCTCCATACCGGCGACAAGCCCTTCGGTGAGAACTTTATAGGGCGTAAGACCTCGCCCTAGAGCCTCTTCAACCTCTTCGACTACTTCTTCCTGATAGCCGTCGTAAAGATCGTCCCACATCTGTTCATAGAGCTCTTCTAAAGACAATTCGCTTAAAATTAGTTCATCCGACATAGCTTCTTCTCCGTACACAATTGTTTGATAGTAATGAGTCTCCGTTGCCTCCTGGGACCGATAGAATCTTCTGTTGTAATATTTCATTATTATAAAATAAATTTTTATAAAGAATTTGCAACAATTGACGCGATTTTTGGATAAAACGACGGTGACCCATGCGGTAATTAACTTCTTTGACTAAACGATTATGAGGTCTAGCTGAACCCTAGACTTCGACATTGATAAGCTGCCGCGACTCATCGGCAGCCTGATCTTCAGGATTAGGGGCTACATATTGCTCCCAAAAATCTTGGGCAATAGTAACCGGATCGCAAATAACACCCTGCCGCGAAAAATAATCACAAACACGGGTAACATCGCGTTCTAAAATAAAGCGGGCATCAGGATTAGTGCGACTATTGACCACCTGAGGAAAATCGATAATTCTAATTTTTTCATCCCAGTAGAGCATATTGTACGCCGACAGGTCGCCATGAATCAACTGATGCTGAAGCATCAACTCGATATTCCGTAAAACCTCTCGAAATAGGACTTCGGCCTGTTTTGCATCCAGACTAATTTCATTGAGGGCCGGGGCTGCGACTTTTGCATCGCCGATAAACTCCATAAGAATAGCATTTTCGCTGGCAGCTAAAGGCTGCGGCACGGCCCCACCGGCTTCAAACAAAACTTGCAGCGTGGTATATTCGTACATCAACCACGAAATGTGCTCGACCTCTGCCCCAAATTCGGTTTTCTTACCCAACGCGCGCATAATGCGATGATCGGTTGTTTTTATGGCGCGACCTTCGCCGGTAAGCATCGGCCGGCCATCGCGATATTGTTTGTCGTTACGTAAGTTGCGGAAGCGGCGCGGCCGATAAACCTTTACCGCCAGCAACGGGCGGCCCGTACCACGATGGCCCTGACAGCGATAGACGCTGGCTTCTTTGCCGCCTTTAACGACAGCCAAAACATCGGTGATAAGCTCTTCGTCATAAAAAGGGCGAATGGAATCGAGCAGCCAGCCAGCTTCATAACGGGCCGGTTTGTAGGTAGGCGAAAAATCCCCTTCGGCTGTGGTCGTATCTGCAATCTCAGAAAGTATCTGGCTTTTTGTCCGTTTCGGTTTATACTTAACTTTAGATTTACGCTTACGGCGGGCCTGACGATTGTTGACAAGCGGGTCGAACTGTTCGGCATAGTGTTCATACTTATCGAAATCGTCTTCTGAGTGATAGTTTTTGTTAGACAATAGCTTGTCCCTTCTCCAAAAATACCGCTATCAACAATGAATTACGGCAAAACCTTTTCTAAAGATGCATATGACTAACTTCGAGGCTCTCAATAAACTGAGGGGATCAAAAAGACCACAGGCTGAAAAAAAAGCCGTGGCCATAGGAAAAACAAATAACTTATTTTGATAAAATGCCGCTTCTGGAATAACCCCGTTACTATCCAACATATTTGGGTCAATATAAAGTGGTCTACAAAACAACAGGATGGTTTTCAGAAA
>JAGRBZ010000361.1 GCA_020433805.1 Anaerolineae bacterium | reverse complement strand
CTCAAGTTGCAGGCGGTCGGCCCGCTGCCCAACCTGATGAGCCGTGATGATATCTATGCCCGGTTGCCCCGTACATCGGATTTAGGTTGAGCATAATTGAGAATTTTATAGAAAAACAATCGCCATGATCGGCCCCCTGGTTAAAGCCAAATGGGTGTGTATCATGGCGATTGTTTTTAACATATGAGTTACGCAGTTCATGTCATTTCGAAGCTGAAGGCGAGAAATCCCACTAAACATTGTTTGCAACCGAACGTTGTAGGAGATTTCTCGCTCATCGCTCGAAATGACATGACATCTGAGGTGTCAAAATTTTATTAGGGAAGGACCGTAGCCGTCACCTTCTCTAAATCTTGAGAAACTTTACTCTTTTTCTCACTAAAGTAATCAATCAAACGGGCTACCGGTCCGGCAGAGCCTTCTTTTTCAAGCTCTTCAACCAACATCTCGGTTGAAATGTGGCCCATTTTATGTTGGTCCTCTTCAATCTGCTCACGTCTGGACACGATCCATAAGTATAGATCCGCTTCGCTATTTTTCGGAAACTTTTGGGGTAAGTTGTGGCTTCTGATGAGTTCGATGACCGGCATATAAACATTATCATACCAACTTGCCACCGCTTCGTCATACGAAATAGGTCGGCTCTGCTCAACTTCCTTTAGGTATTTGTGGACATCAATGTGACGCTTCGTAAGGTAATAGCAGCCGGACTCGCTAAACTTGATATTATTATTCGGCCTAAGTTCATTGAGACGTGTTTCTTCTAAAAATTTGGTGCGTTCAACCTTAAGTGGCATGCTTTGTAAGTCTTCAGTATTACGGAAAATCCCCATAAATCGAGCAAAAGAATTGGTGGCGCGTTCTCTTCGTAACTGCTCTAAAATATCTTCATTGGGAACATAACCCAGGGCTTTGATCTCTTTTTCAAACTTCTCGCGGTGTAACAACATCCAGGCATAAAGGTCAGCCTCAGTTCGGTCGGGAAAATCGGCCAGAATATTACTGCGTCGAATCGCCTCGATGGTAGGAATATAAACCGTGTCATACCAACTGGTAACGGCTTGGTCATAGGGGATTTCGCAGTGACATTCGGTTTCCTTAAGAAATTTGTGAAAAGCGATATGTTCTTTTACTAAGCGATAGCGGCCTGGTTCTGTAAATTCAATAGTATGCTGCGGTCTAAGTTTATCAAGCTGAGTGTCCTTAAGGAATTCTTCACGCTCTTCGGCAATAAGCAGAGCATCCATCTTAGAGCGGATATCTTCTATATCATCGTCTTTGCTGATAGGAATTGTTGTTTTGTATTCAATAACGTAGGCTTCTATTGTTTTGGCCTTATTTAGACGAGCCACAGAAATACGGTGGTTACCGTCCCGTACAAAATAAACATCGCCTACTTTATAGAGTTCAACCGGTGGATAGCCTTCGTGCAGGGCTACGGTATCAATGCGTCGCCAGCGATCCTGGGTCATATTATTTTTTGGCAAAAACGAGCGTGTAAAATCACGGTAGCGGCCGGTGCTGCCGACAATTTTATCTAGCTCAACCTCCTGTAGCCCCCTATAAGCTGAGTCTTGCAATCGTAGATTTTGTTTAATCTCCTCAAAAGAGAGCAGGTCGTTGGGGCGACCGGTAAAAAAGTTGATCCATTCCTCGATTAAGGCTTGTTGACGCGCGCTGGCGAAGTCTCTGGCGGATTCTGGTGTTAACATTAGACGTGCTCCTTTCATAACCTGTGTCGTAAACTAGGTCACAAAATATGGGTGAATTTTTCTAATTCAAATCGAGATCGGGCTTATCAACAATGATAACAGCATCGTATTATGTTGAATATATTTTGATAGCAAGGGCCAGTGTTTGTTATCTTAGCAGGTTCCTTAAAAATTGCAATCACGAAAAAAGGTGCTTTCTGTATGAAAGCACCTCTGCTTGCAGCAACAAAAACCTAGCCTGATCTTTGCTAAAACCTTTTCAAATGAGAAGGTGTTTATTTAATTTTATTGTAGCGAATAGGGTATTTCTTTTTGAAGGAAAGTCAAATTCGGGGAAGAGATACTTATATCCCAAATCGATAACCAACGTTGCGAACATTCTGAATAAGATGTGGCTCCGTAGGATTTTCTTCAACTTTACTGCGTAGATAGTTGATGTAAATATGTAAATACTGGGTTTGGTTGATGTATTGCTCTCCCCAAACTTGTTTAAGTAGAAAATCTCGGGTAAGTACACGTCCTTTATTTTTGGCTAGAGTCGATAACAAACGAAATTCTGTGGGCGTTAAGTTGATGCGTTTGCCATTCGTTTTTACTTCACGTTTGTTGACATTAATGACTAAACTGCCGACTTTAATAATTTCATCCTGCTCATTGAAGTCGGTCACTGACGTATTCAATCGTCGCAATACGGCTCGTATTCGAGCGGCTAGTTCTGTATGGGTAACCGGCTTCACTAAGTATTCGTCGGCTCCCATATTCAACCCTCTCACCACATTCTCCTGCTGTTTTAGAGCCGTCAGCATAATAATAGGGACATCACACATTTGTCGGAGACGTTGGCAAATTTCCCAACCACTCAGTTCCGGCATCATAATATCCAGTAGTATCACTTCCGGTTGGTACTCATAAGCCAACTTGAGACCCTCGATACCATTAAGTGCCGTCTTGACATTAAACCCAAGGCGGTTTAATGAGAGTTGGTAAACATCGCAGATCATTTGGTCATCATCAATAAGCAATACTTTTGTATCCATTTTTGCAAAAGACCTCTCTTCTATAGAACTTACGCAGTTGGTGTGTCGAACAAGGTCACAGTCATTTAAATGTGATAAATCGGCCTATTTGAACCAAACAGAGGCTTGTTTTGTAGCAAAGTGACTGTCACCTTTTGAACGGCGTAACTCATATTCTAAATGGTGTTGTCCAATACAGAACTGATAATAAATCTTTGTTCAAAATGGTTTTATGTACTGGCAAATGCGTTAAGCCTATATCATCACTACCATTGTGAAAATGACCCTTTTATCCAGGTTCTATAGGACGGTGGTAGTAATATTAACGTATTAGATCGCTTTTTACCATTAAAATAAGATATGAATATTCCTAGAAAATGGTTAGAATGTCTGGTAGGCAAGTAATACCCCACGAAGGCAGCATCAAAATGACAATCTATGAAAGCAAGAAAGTGGGCTTCACCACATTTGAAGCCCACTTTTTTGCAATCTCTTTATTAGAAGTTACGCAGTTCAGATTGGTTCAGTCTCCAACTAAGCCTTCAACCGGAGTTCAACCGTTTTACACCTTGATTTAGGCTTAATTTGATCGTTTAAGACTGAACCAATCTTATGTCTCAGTTCAACTGCGTAACTCATATTTATTTTGAAGAAATCGTGTTAAAGTTTAAATAGTAGGAATCGTACCTGTTCCCGATTTTGTACGCCGGGGAATAATGGGCGTTTCCCAGGGGTAAACTATATAGCGGCTGGTAATGGCTCCATAATAGGTAGGGCCGCTGTGGGGAAAAAGATTCGATTTGATGCGGTAATGCAAAACAGCCGTTTCTACCTGGCAACCGGCGGCTGCTAAGCGACCCTGGACAATGGTGATTGCGCGTCCATTAGCCCAAATATCATCAACAACCAGAATACGTCTATCGGTTACCAAAATGTCCGGTGGAAATTGAACAAACGTGGGCCAGGCTAACTTGCGGTCAACTTCTTCTGGAAAGAATACTGAGGCGGTTAAAACATGCTGAATCTTCATCGCCTCACTCAAAATGCCACCGGGAACCAAAGCCCCTTTGCCGACCATTAACAAACCGTCAAACTCCCCTTCAAATTGGGGAATTAAATGATCGATCAATTTATCGACGTCGTTCCAGGACAAAATCTCTCTTTCAAACATTTCTTCCGGGGCCGGACCTTCTGATGTTGGAAATGATGATGGGAACATAAGCTTTTACCTTGTATTAAAGAATTTCCTAACTATTTTAGACTGAATCAGAGGTTACGTCAATCATTAAATTTGTTAAAATTTATAGGGGCACGCAAGGCACTGGATCCATGCGATGGGGAAACTGTTTTAACCACGAATTACATAAATTAACGCGAATAAAAAAATAAAATTGGTGAAAATTCGTGCAATTCGTGGTTGATTTTATCCCTTCGTACGCAATCCCATCTTGCGGACTCCGTGCCGCACGCAACAACCGCTCTTCAATTAAGCTGATAGTGCCGAAAACGAAGATAGAGCGATGAGGTGATGAGAGCAATTATAAAGTGAATCAGCCTGTCTTCCAACATGTGGCACCCATTTTAAGACTCTAAAGCAGTAAGTAGTTGCGCTTTGAGTTCTACGAAATGGGACTCTACAAAAATATCGGTCGATCTTGGACGTGGCAGATCGACCTCCAAATTAAGCGCAATGCTTCCCGGTCGAGGCGATATGACCAAAATCCGGTCTGATAGAAAAAGCGCCTCTTCCACATCATGCGTAATGAATAAAATTGTTTTTTGGGAGCGCTCCCAAATAGCGAGGAGCCATACTTGTAACGCGCGACGGGTTAACGCATCGAGCGCCCCAAAAGGCTCATCGAACAGCATGATGTCACGTTTCATCAAAAAGGTGCGAAGCAGAGCCGCACGCTGTCGCATTCCCCCCGACAGCGTCGCCGGATAGGCATCGCCGAAGCCCTCCAGGCCAAACAGCGGCAAAAGCGATGTGGCTTCCTGGCGAGCCGCCTTAAGATTTTCGCCGGCCAGCTCCGGGCCTAAAATAACGTTGTTGAGAACCGACCGCCAGGGCAATAGCAGGTCGCGCTGCGGCATGTAGCCAAATCTGCCGGTCCGTTGCTGTAGAGCCTGGCCGTTCAGACAAATTTCGCCGGTGTCGGGTTCCGTAAGCCCCACAATAATGTTGAACAACGTCGACTTTCCACAGCCGCTCGGCCCGATAAGCGTAATGAACGCGCCGGCGTCGGCTGAAAAGTTAATATCAGCCAACGCCGGTATAGCCTGATCGTTGTCTCGAAAGGTTTTGCTGATGTTATGAACGGCGAGATGCACAGAACCCCACGTTAGTTTTCATCGGTCGGTAAAAATTCATTGGTAAATGCAGTCGCTCCGTCAATGGTTTTAGCTAAAATACCCTGCCCGGCCAGCCAATCGGAGTAGCGCTGCCAGACTTCTTCGCTTTGGACGCCCCATTGCGGTGCATCGGCTTGATACTGCTCGGCCAGCCATTCTTGACTGGCTTTAACGAGTTCTGTGTCACTTTCCGGCGCGGCGGCAAGCAGAATATCGACCGCCTCATCCGGGTTTTCGATGGCAAAGTTATACCCTCGTGCGGTAGCAGCCATAAAGGCTGCGGCAATGTCCGGCTGCTCACTGATTAATGTTTCGTTGGTGATAAGAACCGGCGTGTAGTAATCGGGTACACATTCCTGCCACTCATTCAGCATCACAACATTGAGATCGATGCCTTTGTTTTCGGCGTTGATGCCGTCCCAGCCGTAGAAGATCCAGGCAAAATCGACGTCACGCTCGGTGATCGACAGGAAATCGGCGTAGCCGGTGTCGATAAATTCTACTTGGTCGCCATCGGCATCGGCGCAGCTCATTAACAAATCGAGAATGGGCTTCTCCACCGGTGAGCCAAAGCTGCCGTAGGTTTTGCCCTCGAAATCGGCCGGACCTTCAATGCCGACTTCTGCCCGCGAGGCAAAGCCGGAGGTGTTGTGCTGGATGACCGCCGCAATGGAGACAATTGGCACATCTTCGGCGCGCGCCATCGTTACGGCCTCCTGGTAGCTAACGCCAAATTCGGCGCTGCCCGACGCCACAGCCTGCTCTACACCGGCTTCACCCGGCTGGATGATGTTGACGGTCAGCCCGTTTTCTTCAAACCAACCTTTCTCTTGGGCCACAAACAGGCCGGTGTGGTTGGTGTTGGGTACCCAATCGAGTATCACCGTCACATCCGTGCGTTCTTGCGGCTCCGTTTCTGTTTCTGTTTGCGTCGCTTCGCCACTCTCGGCGGATTGGCAGGCACTTAGAATCATCAGCGTCAGAAATAGCATTGATAAAAAAAGTTTTTTCGTTTGCATAGTTAATCCTCCCTTTTTAGTAGATTTGTGGGACAAACTTATTGAGATTAAATAAATAATCGGACGACTATTCCCCCCGACGTCCACCCGGTGATAAATCAACCGGGCTAGTCAACAGCACCCGCTCAAGCGGGTTTGAAAAGCCCGGCTTTAGCGGGCGCGGCTCATAGCCGGGCCGATTTATCGCCCGGCGAACTTGGTGGGAGAGTCACTCTGAGTGATCCGTTTAATTTCTTAAACTTCATAAGTTTGCTCTACGGTAATTTTCATTGTCGATGTCGCCTCATCTGAGACTGTCGCACTCCTCAAAAAATATAACCCTGAAGCGTCGAGGTAAACTTTGACCGATGACAAAGCAAGCTTTGTTGCTTCATAAAATTGTCAACTTCAATCTATCAACAATCTCGGAGATTAATCTCCAATCTCCAGTCTCTAATCTCTATCTCTTATCCCCACTGCGACTCGCGTTGATTAGAGTGATACCAGGGCAGCAGCAGACGCTCAGCGATAAAGACCAGCCCGAATAGCGCCAGGCTCAATAGCGATGAGATAACAATGGCGGCGAAAACCTGGTCGGTTTTGAAGGCGTTGGCCGAGCGCAGCATAAAGATACCTAACCCTTGACTGGCTCCAACCCATTCACCGATGATCGCGCCCACTACGCTGTAGGTGGCGGCGATGCGCAAGCCGGAGAAAAAGTAGGGCAGCGAGGCGGGTAAGCGTACTTTGCGCCATATTTGTTGGCGGGTGGCACCCATCGCCCGCAATAGGGCCAGCAGTTCGGGATCAGCGGCGGTCAGGCCATCGGCGGTGTTAATGGCGATGGGAAAAAAACAGAAGAGGGTGACGATGAAGACTTTCGGCGTTAGGCCAAAGCCAAACCAAATGATGAGCAACGGGGCCAGCGCCAAAATCGGGATGGTTTGGGAAGCCACCAGCAACGGATAGAGCGCCCGTCGCAGCCAACTCGACATATCCAGTATTGCGGCTAGCCCTACGCCGGCGACGATGGCCAGACCTAAGCCTAGCATCACTTGCTTCATGGTTTGCGCCACGTGTGGTAGCAGCAAATTGCTATTTTGCCACGCGGCCAACCCGATTTGGCTGGGAGTAGGTAAGATCCAGCGCGGTACCGCTTGCCAGGTAACGATCACTTCCCAGGCAATGAGCAGCCCTAGGATTAAGGCTACCGGTGGGCCATAGCTGCGCCAGCGTCGCTGCGCCCCCGACGGTTTCATCGATATTTGCCGACTTTGCCTTCGATAGACGTGCCGCCGGTCGACTCGCCGATTTTGACGATGGTAACTACTTGCGATACGCCATCGACAAAGCAGGCTTTATGGGCGGCCTTGACGATGGCGAGCAGTTCATCCAAATCGCCTTCCATAGTTGTTTCCATCGGGCCGACCTCATGCTTGACGCCCGATTCTCGAATGACTTTAATGGCTGCATCCACGATGGGGTAGGGATCGGGATGCAGAGGTAGTACTTCAATTGCAACATTGACGGGGTTCGCCATAGTGTTTCTCCTTAACAGCTTCAGTTGGAGCGTCAAAGTTTATAACAAAGCAAGCTTTGTGACTCCGTTACATTTCGGCGTCGAAATTTGCTTCGAGTTATAACAAAGCAAGCTTTGTTGCTCCATTATATTTCTTCAAAAGTTTGGTCGATGTGGATGAGAAAAATCATCCCTTCACCGATATGAACGGTGGCTTGTCGGTCGGTTAGGCTGTTGCTGATGCTCCAGGTGCTGCCAAACGACAGCGTGGCCTGGTTCAACGGCCAATCGACTCCCTCAAAAGTTACGTCGCTAACGGTTGGCGTTAACGGTATCAGCGATAGCGTGTCGCCCGGTTGACCTTCGACGATTACGGTTTGATGCGCTCGGATCAATTGCCCCGACTGGGCACCGTCGACAAATGACATATGCACGGCGGCATAATCCGGATGGGTGAGCAGCAGTAAGTTGGCCAGCATTTGATCGAGCCGCCCGCCAAGCAGCGTAACCAGCATAATCTCTGCCGGATTTTCGGCTATCGCAATTCTCAGGGCCAACTCCAGATCGGTTTCATCCTTAGCTGCCGGATAGCGATGGATAGTAACGTTTTGAGCTGCCATACGCTCGATAATCTCCGGCGAAACCGAGTCGAGATCGCCAATGATCGCTTCCGGCGTTATGCCCAGTGCTAGAGCGTGCTTTGTACCACCATCGGCACAGAAGATGCGATCACCGGGCCGTAAGTTGGCTTTTAGCCGCTCCGGGTTGTTTAATATTCCGTTAGCAAAAACTACAATTCGTGTCATTTTTGTGTACCAAAAAAGCCACCCGCATAAGGGTGGCTTAACCGTAATAGACTTAGTCCATAAACGTCCTCCCTCCGCCGGTATTACCCGGATCAGGTTCGACGGTCATCCTTACAGAGCGATATGGTGCCCAAAAGAATATCTCAGCCTGGTTTGTCCAAGCCCCCGCTGTGCGTTTGTTGTGTTTTAGAGGGTTGACGCATATGTCGCACCCTATTCTAAAAAACTGCTGCAAACGTCTCGATGTTTAATTGTTCAGCAATTCTCATTTTAAAGGTAGATTGGTCCAGTTTCCTTATCAACGTTGTATTAAAACCCAAGTAGACGGCCTATTGAACGCGCTTTC
>JAGRBZ010000360.1 GCA_020433805.1 Anaerolineae bacterium | reverse complement strand
GTTATCAATAAATTTGAGGAAGACTTTACGCGCCATGATTTAGAGTTGCTCGAGTCGTTGTCTCGTTCGTTGGCCATTGCCATCGAAAATGCGCGATTGTATGAAGCCGAACGAAAGCAGTTTCATCGTTTGCAGCAATCGCATGCGCAGCTAAGTCACATTGAAAAAATGGCAGCTTTGGGCCGATTGGTCGGTTCGATTGCTCATGAAATTAATAATCCTATTCAAGCTATTCAAAACTGTATGGTTCTTCTTGAAGAAGAGGCTCATCAGCGCCGGCGGGCGGATAAAATAATACAGTTTACCACCATTGCAGCCGATGAAATTAAGCGTATTGCAGCTATTGTTCGCCGCATGCTTGAGTTTTATGACGGTCACGAAATACATTTCAAGGCAATCGGCTCAGCCTCCATAGACGATTTTTTTCATATTGCCCCGGAAGATTTTGAGCTTGTCGATTTGCACAAATTGCTTGATAGTGTCTTGCAACTTACCCAAAAGCAGTTGCAACATAAGCAAATTATGATTAAGCGCGATTGGTTGAAAAAACCGCTTTTCTATCGCGGCAGTTCCGATCAGCTAAAACAGGTTTTTCTTAACCTTGTCCTCAACGCCATCGATGCCATGAGCGATCAAAGCGGGACGCTTACGATTAAAACGGTTATCAAACCGGCTGCTGATGCCTCAGAACCAAAGCCGGTCATTAATATCGCTTTTTCCGACACCGGCAGCGGGATAGAAGACAATGTACTGCCCAATATCTTTGAGCCTATGTTTACGACTAAAGAGCATGGTTCGGGATTTGGCTTGTTTGTTTGTTATAAAATTATCGAAGCGCACGGTGGGCAAATTACGGTAAAGAGCCGGCTTGATGAGGGCGCAACCTTTACAATTTTGCTGCCTTTAGAAACAAACCCTAATAGTACTACGACGAGATTTTGACATAAGCCTGGAAAAGAAACCAGGGTTTTCGGTCAATTCGATCAATCTTGCGCCAAAAACGGCTCACGCAAGCACATATTTTTAGTTCTGAAGTTAAAACCCTGGTTTCTCAGACCGAAGCCTCGTTGTAGTAATAATCTCAGTTTAGCTATTACCTCGGAATATAATTTATGACTCCGGCAAGAATTTTAATTATTGACGATGAGCTATCCATCCGCTTAACCTTGGCCGAGATATTGACCAATGATGGCTATGAAGTTACGACTGCTGAAAACGGCCAAGCTGCTTTAGAGATAATCACTCATCAGAGCTTCGATTTAGCATTAATTGACATCAATTTGGGCGATATGAAAGGAACCGAGGTTCTATCGGCTATGCGAGAGCAATCGATAGATACGGTAGCGATTATCCTTACTGCGCATGCATCGCTAAACACAGCTATCGATGCGCTACGCGGTGGTGCCTATGATTATTTGTTTAAACCATGCCAGGCCGATGCGCTACGTGAAGTTATCAAAAAAGGATTGGTCAAACGGCACCACAGCGTACGCCAACAGAATTTGCTGTATCAGTTAGAACAAAATTTGTCTAGCACTCTCAATGAGATTCGGTCTACTGTATCGGGTGGGCATGCGAAAGCATCATCGGCCAGGCTTGATGCCCAAGGAGATGGGCTTTTGCCTTTGCAGCAAAGAAATGAGTCACAAAATACGCTGCAGAAAGGGGGATTAGCGATAGATTTTGACCGTCATTTGGTTACCATAGCGGGGAATCCTCTGGAGCTTAGCCCCACAGAATTTGGTGTTTTCGCTTATCTGGTAACCGCCTCGCCCCGCGCTGTATCTCCTCAAGAGTTGGTCTCTGCTGTGCAAGGTTATGAAAGCGATCCAGTCGAGGCCAGCGATCTTATTCGCGCGCATATTTATCATATCCGGCGAAAGATTAAGCAGACTACCGGCCAAACAAACATCATTCGAACGGTGCGTAATTCGGGTTATCAAATCGAATAACACTGAGAGCCAGCTAACGAAATCGGTAGATCCGTAACTCATAATTTACTCAATCTCTACGTAGCTTCAACAGAACCTCTACAAAAAAAAATGTTGTTTATGCTACACTATGCTTATACTTAATTCTACACCAAGGAAAACCTTAATGAAGCAGAATATCACTGCAAATCATGTTCTTATTGTTGATGATGATCCCGACCTCACATACATTATCTCGATGGGATTGGCTAAATTCGATGAATACAGCGTTATTGATATAGCGCATAACGGGAAAGAAGCCGTTACGAAGCTTCAAGAAAAAAGTTATGATCTCGTTATTACCGATTATCATATGCCCGATATGTCCGGGTTTGATGTGGCCGAAAGTGTGCGTCAACATTCGCCAAAAGCTCAAGTTATGTTGATGACAGCCTATGGCTCGGCTGAACTTCAAGACGAAGCTCAAAACATCATGGACGGGTATATTAACAAACCGTTTACGATTAAACAGATTCGAGAAATTGTTGAAGATACGCTCAACAATACAAAAAACGTGCCGCAAAGTGATGCTTCTGTCGCTTATGGTATTAAAAGTGATGAGCACTTAAACAAACTGCAAGTAAATACATCAGCTCAGTGTGTTTTATTGATCGAATCGACGGGCTACACCGTACGTGCGGTGGGCACAACAGCCGGTTTGGATACGGATAGCATTAGTGCATTGGTGGCGGCTAATTTCACCGCTTCAACAAAGTTGGCAACGCTTTTAGGGAGTCAAAACTCTATCTTCAAATCCAGTTTCTATGAAGGTATTGATTATAACGTCTATTCATATGATATTAATGGGCGTTTACTGCTGGCAGTAATTTTTGGAGCAACGGCTAAACCGGGAGTTGTTTGGTATTATACAAAACAAACAGCCGCTGAGCTAGAGAAGTTGTATAAAGATCAACCTGTTCAAATTAAATTTGACGACGACGATATAAGCAGCGCATTTAGCCTTGAACTCGATAATCTTTTTGATAACGTTGAGGATGATAGCCTCCCGCAAGAGGAACAGCCTACTCCGGTTAAAGCTGATCATAAGCCGGAACCAGAGCGTACACCGCAGCCTCAAGTGAAAAAAGAAAGTTCCAATCGACCCATGACTTTTGAACAAGCGGTAGCTGCCGGTTTGGTGCCGCAAATTATACTTCAACGCGAGCAACTGTATTGTGAGTAGGCATTCGGTCTGATTAACGAACGATTACATCTGTTAAATATAGAAAGTTATCTAAATTACCATCGCTGCGCTTAAGACGTTCTCCGGTGGCGCTTAAATAGAGTCCTGTAATGAGAGGATATGAACCGGGTGGCGTGTTATCCGGAATAGGCAGCCCATATCCCTGTGAAATTGTTTGCCCCGGCAGAAGTGGCGAGCGCTCGACATTTTGCAAATCGAGCAATAATCGATCCTGCTGAGCAATATTTTGATCCTCGTCGGCCATATGTAAAAAGCTAATCACGCCGCTGTCCGGTAGCCCTACATCGACCAGGTCGTCGAATTCCGGCGCTTGCCAGGTTAGCCTCACCTTCAGCGTTTCTCCTGCATTAATCTCCGTTCCAAAAATAGTCATATCTATCAACGTTAGCCCTCCCTCAAAAGCTACATTCATAGGGAGCGACAGACCCGGTTGGCCCTCGTTCGGCAAAGCAAAAAGTGATAGCTTTCCACTTTTTTCAAACCACTGTTCCGCTATGGGAAACCCCGCCTGATTGTACCGAGCCGCTGTCTGACTGAGTGGATCTTTGTGGGTTAACCAGCGTTCAAACAACCACACGCGCTTTGATTCAGTTTGAGTAGTCTGCCAAATACGATCCCGTTCATCCGGCTGGATGGCCCGAGGTTCGCTCTCGATCCAGGCATAGGTCGGCAGTGGTTCATCCAGGTAAGACATAACCCGTGTCGAGATTTCCTGAACATCACCGAATGGCGGAATGGCGATGTGTAGTGCGTCGCCCGGTTGGGCCGACGTGGTCAAGGTCTCAAGCACCGGCAGGTCGGCCTGGGCTTGAGGATCGGCCAGAGCTACTTGAGCCGTGGCAAGCATCATTTGGTAGGTGAGAAAAAGGGTGATGAGCGTGATTAGGGTGAGGGTTAGCGGGTTTTGAAGGAAACGGAGTGCGTAGTGCGTAATGCGTGGGACGTGGAACGTGGAACGTGGAACGTGTGTTGAAGGCGGTAAGGTTTCATTTTCAAGGGTATTCGCTCGCAGTCCGAAGCTGAAAATTAACAGGCTGAACCCGGCTATCATAAACAATACCAACGCCGGGATCAAAATCGACCATGCAATCGATAACCCGTTTTCACCGGGTCGCAACCAGATAATATCGACCAGTCCGTCTTGTAGAATCTGCCAGTGACCCAGCGGTGGAAAGGCCTCCCAATTGAATACAAAATTATCGTTGCGACCAAGGCGTAAAAAGTGTTCGTTGAAATCGACACTGACGCCGAGGAAATTGACGAATAGACTCAAGGCGATCAAGACTCCAACAGCAATACGGGCGGCCCACCGCAGCGCAGAGGAACCTGGTCCCTCCAGCACCCATGCCAGCGACTCGCCGACAAACAGCATCAGCAGTGGAAGGATCGGCATGAGAAAGCGCGGTCCCCAACCCCAGGTGCCACCCCAAGCATACCACGAGCCGTAGAACAACCAGTAAAAGAGACACATCGTCGCAATGAGCAAAAAGTAGGGACGCGGCAGTCGCTGCCAGGCCGGACGGATGCCGAAGAAGAGCAATAGCATCAGTGGGGCGTAGATGAACAATCCCCGACCCGGACTGAAAAGAAGCCCAAAAGCACCCACCCACGGCGCTTCGAATAAAATTTCCTGGTTGTACCCTGTCTCACTAAGGCTGCCGAAGCGGATAACGTTAAAATACATGAGGCCCAAACCGACAAGCAACGAGGGAGCAAGGTATATAATGAGCAGACGGATGTATAGGAACAGGAGTTGGGGCGTGAAGCGTGGGACGTGGGAGGTGAAACGTAGTGCGTAGTGCGTAGTGCGTAGGTTAGACGAAGAACCAGAGAGCGTTTCTTCAAGTGACCTTGCGTCTTTTGTATGTTTTTGAGTGAATTCCCATAAGAGGTAAAGGCCGATTAAGCCGGTGGCGGGAACCGTTTCGAAGCGAAAAGCCAGGCTGAGCGCGACGGCGATGCCGGCCAGAAGAATCCATAACCAGCGCGAATGGGTATCCGACTGTACCGCACGATAGGCCGCCCAAACCGCTACCAAAAAAGATAAAGCCTGCATGGCCGGTTCCCAAAACATGCGAGCATAAATCCAGGCGATGGTACACAGCCCGTATCCGAGCGCTGTAAAGAAAGCCACTTTTCGGGAGAAGCCTAAATCAACCAGCCAGAGCAGGATCAATGCCGCCACCAGAGCGGTGACCGGCATATTCGCCAGCAAACTTACATGGACCACATTGAGGCCGGGTATAAGATGGGCCAGCCAAATGAGCGGTGCGGTGATGATCGAAATCCCCGGCGCTTTCTTGGTGTAGAGATGGTTATCGACGCCCCAAAAGCCGGGTGGGATAGCCTGCCAGTGGTTGGTCCAGATGAACTGGTTCATATCGGGCCGGCCATGCTGCACCAGATTGTTGGCCGGAGCAAAACCGACCCACTCATCCATCACGTGAAAATGGCCGGAGAAGCTAAGCAGGTAAACCGAGTAGAGAAATAAAGCCAGCCAAAAGGCCAGCGCTTTGATAAGAGTTTTCATTTTGTGATGAGTAGTCTACCAAAGCAACTTTACTGAATATTGCTTAAATATTTTGTCGCGGCTAACCAAGACTACTTTCTCGACATTAGTTTGAGCAATTAGTAAACGGTCAAAGGGGTCTTTGTGATGCATTATAAAAGTATGTGTATCGAGGAGTAGTTTCATTCGTCTCCTAGCCAGAACTCTTCAGACAAAGGCTCATCAAAATCATCGCTCGTCCAAATTGCGTCAGGATGCAAACCTGCAATACGTGGTGCTGTAGGCGAAGTTGTTATTGGAACCAGGCGGGCAACGGGAGTATTATCCTGTGTTAGAATAATCTCTGAACCGTTGCCTACCAAGGATAAAAGTTCCTTTAAATATGTTTGAGTTTGTTCTACTTCAACCGTTTTTGTTGGCATCGTTGTTTCTCCTAATCTACAGATAGGATTCTATCTTGAAACAGGTGTTTTGTAAAACAGATTGTCTTGCTCAAATTAAGGACGGTGAGAAAAAACTAGTTACTGATAGCTAGAGGCTGAAAGTTCATGACTGAGTTAGAAATGAACACTACCTAACTCGACGAAGTTGTTGACGGGGACATCGTTTTCCAGCACAGGCAGGCGCTCCAGGTTTTCCCAATAGTAAACACCCACTTGCAAACGGTACGTGCCCGGTGGCACATCAGGCGGTAGAGTCAGGCTGTGGCGGTCACGCAATCTCTCGCCGGGCTGCCAGGTACTGGTCGGCAAAGGTAATTCCCACCACGGTTCGCCATCGTGTTGGGTGATAAGCTGCCCTTCGGCATCGACCAGATGGACAAAGACGTTGTAGTTTTGGGGTATGGGCGATAATGCCTGCCAATGAAGGGTAACGGCTAAATCCTGTCCGGCTTCTCTTGTAGGTGATAAATCGTAGCCTTGTAATTCCATTTTGTTGTCAAAATTTGCCTGTAAAGGGTTGGTAGATTGAGTATTTTGCTCTGTTGGTACAATTTCGGCCAGCTCTCGACCTTGGCGCTCGAAACTGCCGAGGCGGACCCAGGTGTTGGCCTCGAAGCGGCGCAGCGAGTCGGGCGTGAGTTCCGGCTGCACCGGCATTCGTTGGCTCCAATCCGACCAGTTGTCGCTGCTTAACACGCCGACAGCCAGACTCCATCGCTCACCTAGTGCCCACGGCATCGTCTCGGTGGTGACGATCTCGCCGGGCTGCCACAGATGGGGCGGGAACCAGAGTTGGGTCAGCAACGGGCGTTGTTCGGTCGTTTCGATGATTTGCCCCTGGGAATTCAGGAAAAAGGGGTAAATTCGGGTATTGTGGCCGAGTGGCTGCTGCACCTGCCAATACAGCCGGACAGCGGTTTCTTCACGGCGCTGGTCGTCGATGATGTCGTAGCCTAGCAGTTGCAGCTTACCGCCGAAATCGGCTTGAACGGGATATTGCGGTTTAGCTTCAGGAGCGCGGGCAAAATCGTAAAAGGCCGAAGGATAATTGGTGTTGGATAGGCCGCGCTGTAACAGCAGATAGCCGTCGGCGGCATCGAGTACCCCATAGTCGCCGGAAGCCAGTAGCTCTTGCGCGATGGCCCAAATATCGTTGGGATGGACCGGCCAGGTGCCGGTCGTCACATCGAAAAAAACGTACTCGGCGTCGTTGACGTCGGGTAGCTGGTAGGCGATCATGCGGTTGCTGAGATGCGGGTAAAGCTTGCCCTGCGCCGCCAGCGAGGCATCGGGCGGAATTTGTTCGATGAAGCGTTGGGCCAACCGGTCGTGGTCGGTAATCTCCCAGTGAGGCGAGTCGAGCGCCAGCGGCGAGTAGCCTCGAAATAGCTGCCAGATCAGGGCTATGGTCAACAGCCCGATACTGGCTACTGTAATTACCCGCTTTTGCGATTGCGGCCAGCGTAATCCGATGCCCCGGCTCAGATAAACCATCCCATAGAGGGCGGCGAAAGCCAGCCACGGGGCGACATCCGCGCCGTACTGGCCACCGGTCGCATCGTGCATGGCGGTGTTGGCGCTGAGCAGGTTGATGGCAAACGACGGCGTGCCGATGAGTAACACCGGCAGCCCCAGCAGAGGCAGATATCCGAACGGCGTCAGCACATCGAATAGATATTTCAGTTTGGCCGGCTGCCACAAATTTTTGATGACCAGATCGGGGCGGGTGATGGCCGTGGTGACAATCTCAGCCGGTGAGTCGCCCAAATCAGCGTAATAACTGATGAAAAGGTGATCACCCGTGACGCTGTTGGCCGGAATGACCCACAGCATGACGGTGAAGAACCAGACCATTGAGAGCACGATGGTGGTCAGCCCCAGCCGCCAGTCGCGGTAGCGAACGATGGCGTACAGCCCCAAAAACGCAACCTGGAGCGGAAGCTGCTCTTTGGAGGACATCGCCAAAATGGCAAACAGCAAAAACCAGCCGGCCCGACGTTTGACTAAGAAGTAGAAGGCAAACATAAAAAAGCCCACAGCCAGCACCGGCGGGTGAAAATCCCAGAGCGTGACGATTTGCAGCGTCGGAAAGAGCAGGTAGGCGCTTAGTAGGCTGAGCGCGGCCAGATTACTGGCGAGTTTCTCGCGGGCCAGCCAAAAGAGCGGCAGTCCACCCAGCCCGATGGCCGCCGTTTGCAGGAACAGCAGCATTTCCGGCCCGCTGTAAATGAGATAGAACGGCGCAACCAGAATCAAAATAAAGCTGGCGTGGTTCGACAGATGCAGGGCCGGAATGCCGGTGGTCGTGTAGAACAAAATGCGCCCATGCAGCGTGTTCCAAACGACCTGGTCGTAAATGCCCAGATCGAAGCCGCTGGAGTTGAAGCTGGCGTGGCGCTGTATCGCCAGCCAGGTGAAGGTTATCATGTAGAGTAGTATTAGCGTCCAGGCGACCCAATGCGGCCACGCGGTTCGCCAATCGATGGAGAGCCAGGAGCGTTCTGTTGGCAGTGTTACGCCCCGGTTGACTGCGCTGTTTGAGCTAATCGTGCATCCCTCTGTAAAATAAAAGTTGGAGCGTCAACAGCAATTCTCAGTATGACCAGACCTGACAGGTTTTGTCCAAAATTTTACGATAAAGATAGCTTTT